>JAAYLF010000348.1 GCA_012522035.1 Clostridiaceae bacterium | reverse complement strand
GCTCAGGATATATTGAACACTTTGCGCAAAAACCTTCATCACAGCATTACCGTTTCGGATTTGTCCGAGTATTCCAAGATAGCACTTGACTACGCCATGGGCAAATACACAATAGAAACGCATGTAATCAGGGGAGTACCCTTCTTTCCTGATGACGACCCTACGGTTGAATATGTCAGCATTCTTTGATTTATAGATTGTTTAGAATTAATTTATTTGCTAAAATTATCAAATGTAATATAATTTAATAGAGATGTATTGTGAGGAGGAGAATTGATGATAGAAGTTAAAAATCTCACCAAGGTCTATGGCTCTATAGTCGCGCTTGACAACGTAAGTTTCAATGTGCGCAAGGGTGAGATATTAGGCTTTTTGGGGCCCAATGGTGCAGGCAAAACCACAGCCATGAACATAATTACCGGATATCTTCCATCCACATCCGGTACAGTGCTTGTACAAGGCCATGATATTATGGAAGAACCAAAGGAAGTAAAAAGGCTTATTGGCTATCTGCCCGAGCAGCCACCTTTGTATACTGACATGACGGTCAGGGAGTATTTGAATTTTATTTGTGACTTGAAAGGCGTGGAGCTTAGAAAGAGAAAGTCGCAGCTTGACGACATCATGTACCTGGTGAAAATAGGGGACATGAGAAAAAGACTTATTAAAAATCTGTCAAAAGGATACAGACAGCGTGTAGGTCTTGCACAAGCGTTGGTTGGAGATCCTCCTGTACTTATTCTGGACGAGCCTACCGTAGGGCTTGACCCAAAACAGATTATTGAGATTAGAAAGCTCATTATGGCCCTGGGAAGGGATCATACTGTAATACTAAGCACTCACATATTGTCCGAAGTCAGCGCCGTCTGCTCGGATGTTATAATTATCAACAAGGGGAAAATTGCGGCAGCAGGTTCTGTTTCCAATTTTTCCGCTACAATCGGATCCAGCAACAAATTCATGGTGCATATAATTGGTCCAAAAAACGACATATTGAAGAGAATAAATGGAATCAACAATATAAAGTATGTTGATTTTCTGCGCGTTGATGGGGATGTGAACATGTTCCTCGTAGAGTCGAAAGCGGATATAAGAAGGGAACTGCTTAACGAAATGTCCAAGGCTAATTATCCAATTATCGAGCTCAGGCCCGTGGGCAAAACAATTGAGGACATATTCCTGGATGTTGTATCAAAGGATGCGCATGTAAGGGAGGAGAAATAAATGATTACGATTTACAAAAGGGAAGTTGCTGCATTTTTCAGATCTCCCATTGCATATAGTGTAATTGGTTTTTTCATGGTGCTTACAGGTTTGTTTTTCTGGATAAACAATATAATCATAGGCAGTACGGAATTTTCCGAAACACTGAGTACAATTTCATTGTTTCTCATATTCCTGGCTCCTGTCATAACCATGAAGCTATTGGCTGATGAGAAGAGAAACGGTACCGAGGTTCTTTTGAGAACTTCGCCAATAACCGTTCCGCAGATAATAGTTGGCAAGTATCTTGCAGCACTGACAGTGTTTTCAGTCATGATAGTGCTTTCTTTCATTTACCCAATGATCATCAGCATTCTGGGAGATATTCCGGTTGCTATGACTATTGGTGGGTATATCGGATTCTTTGTCATGGGAGCGTCCTTCCTTGCAGTAGGACTCTTTACTTCTTCCCTGACCGAGAATCAGATAGTTGCGGCGGTTTCCGGAATAGTTATTTTGCTTTGCATGTGGTTTTTGCAGTCCATCGGAGCTTCCATAGGAGGCACGATAGGTGACATTTTCAGATGGGTATCGCTGCTTACTAGATACAATGACTTTGCATATGGAGCTTTCAGCTTTGCCTCCTTATTCTACTACATCAGTTTTACTCTGGTAATGCTGTTCGTTACAGGCATGAACTATGAACGCAAGCGCTGGAGCTAAGGAGGTTGGAATAAATGAAATTAAGCGAGAAGACAAAAAGAAGATTCAGATATGGAACAAACTCAATTGTACTTACTGTTGTTGTTATTGTTGTTGCAGTAATAGTAAATGTGGTGTTGGAAAGTCTGCCCCTTACCATAGACCTTACTGAGCAGAAGTTGTATTCACTGACCAAGGATTCCATAAGACTTCTGGACAATATTGAAAAAGAGGGTAAAGAGGTGGAGATTACTGCCTTGTATGACAGGGTCAGGGGAGAAGCGGATTCAAGACAAAGCGTTGTTATCAAAATGCTTGACAAATATGACAGGTACAGCAACATCACCGTCAAATATGTGGATACGGACAAGAATCCTGCGTATGTTGTCAATACTGTAGGTCAGGAAAGGGCTTCCGAGTTTTCAAAGGGAGACTATATTGTAAAGTCTGGAGACAAGATAAAACGCATATCGTCAAAGGACATGTTTGTTACGCAGATGGATCTAATGAGTTTTTCCGAAGTATTGGTAGGATACTCCATAGAGAAGAGTATTACAAGTGCCATACTGTATGTGACCAGTGAGGAGATTCCTAAAATATACTTCTCAACAGGCTTTGGAGAAAGAAACATAGCCCAGTACTCGGAACTTAAAAAGAATATTGAGTTTATAAACTTTGAGGTTGATACAATAGATCTGAGCAAGGACGACATACCTGAAGATGCGACCATATTGATGTTCTTAGGACCCAAACAGGATTTGTCCCTTAAGGCTTATGAAAACTTAAGCAAATGGTTTGATGAAGGAGGACATCATGCGGTATTCATGATGGACTATGACATATCCGGTACGAAGTTTGAGAACTTCAACAAGATATTTGACATGTTCAATCTGAGAATCAACAATGATGTAGTTTTCGAGTCTCCGAACTACCATTTGAGCAACCTGCCAATGAGATTTGATGCCACAACAAAGACTGCAGCAGCTCTTTCCAAGGTTCCGGAAACGAAAATAAAGGTGTTTGAAACCAGAACCATTGAAGTTTTAAGCAGGACAAATGACTATGTAAAAGCTGATGCAATAGTTGTGTCATCCCCTGAAGCAAAAGCGGTGCCAATTGTTGAGGGTTCAAATTTGGATGAGAACAAGGGTATTGTAGGCACCCATGTGCTGGCTGCCTCTGCAACCTATACAAGACCGACAAGTTCCTCCAAGATACTGCTAACCGGTTCCAGCTTGAATGTTAGGGACGACTATGTCTCGGTTTACAGCAACACTGCAGGTTCTGTTGTCTTGTACACCCTTCAGTGGATGCATTCCTCTCTCAACGAGGGTGATTACATTCCCGTTGTTTCCGCCAGCAGTGGAAGTGCGATTTCTGTAACGGACAAGCAGAAAGACATGCTCGGCATATTCTCGATAATTGCATGGCCTGCATGCATCCTGATTGTAGGAGGCGTAGTCTGGTTTAGGAGGAGGCATCTATGAAACAATACAAGGTTACAATCATATCCCTTATTGTACTTGCAGTTGCCCTTGCAGGATACTTTCTAATCTCGGGACTGGTGGGCGGTGATTCCTCCAATGATGACGGTGATCAGATACGAAGGGAAAGGGTTTTGGCGTTCCACCCCAATGATGTGGTAAAGATCGAAACCCATTACAAGGAAGACTTTGTGCTGGAAAAAATAGATGACAAATGGGTTTGCACGTCACACGATGATTTGAGGGTGCACGAACCCAGTGTGATAGCGATATTAAACAGCTATGCAAACATGCAGGGAAATGTAGTGGTGGGAGAAGATGAGACAATAATTGCTGAAAACTTTGGTTTTCACGATGATCCTTCAACCTTCACAATCTATTTGAAGGATGGAAAAACCCACACGCTTGTTCTTGGAAACACCACTCTCTCCGGCAGTGAAATATTCTGCATGTTTGCAGGCGGGGACAAGGTGTATAAAATAAGTGGCACTTACGCCAGCAGGTTTCAGGTGACAAGGGCCACTATCACCACCAACAAAGTGTTCCCCAACATAAACAAGGATAGAATCAACACCATAGAGCTTGTTAGACACGGCGAGCCGAAGTATATTATCAGGGGAGACTTTTCTGGAGAGGAAAAAGCCTGGAAACTGACATATCCGTTTACCATTAGAGGAGATAATGTACAGATTAACGCATTGGTGGATACGCTTATGGGTCTTACTGTTGGAGACCTGGTCAACACGAATGTGGAGGATCTGTCCGAGTACGGCCTGGATGTTCCAGTTGCCAAGTACATTGTCAAAGACAACCAGACCACAAGGACCTTTGAGATTGGTGGAAGAACAAGCGACGGATACAACAGATACTGTACAGTCAATGGCGAAAACCATGTCTACCTTGTTGCGATGTCCAAACTGAGCTTTGTTGACAACGAGGTTACCATGTACATGAATACTTATCCGTTTTTGGAGAACCAGATGGTTTTGTCGAATGTAAAGTTGAACATACAGGGAGAGGTTTGGAACCTCGACTATGAAGTAACGGAAACGGATGAGAACTACTGGTTCAACGGTGTTAACGTAAACAGGCCAAACAAGGATCTCAGAAGCCAGTTCAAGAAGATTACCACTGCCATGTATTCCTTAAGACTTGAGGAGATAGATCTTGAGGAACCACAGCCAAAAGAACTTATCTGTTCAATTGAGTATACAAGAACCGACAATTCAAAGGTTCTTGTGGAGTATTACAAGCGAAGCGAGAATACCTGCTACATTTTTGTGGACGGTGAGTTCATGAATGGCATGATTTACACAAGAAGGATTATTGGGGACACCTCTGACAGTCTCATTAATGTGGTAAAGAACTTTGAAAGCATGATGAATGAGAATTAATTGTTAATATTGCAAGACCTCTTGGAATATCTATTGATAGAATCGGATTTTCAAGAGGTCTTTTATTATGCGAAAAAACAGGGTGATAAATGTTTTAAAGCTGGGTTTTCTATATCTGTCCACCGTTATTGGCGCCGGGTTTGCAACAGGCAGGGAAATAAGGGTATATTTTACTGATTACGGTGTTTTAGGATATGTGGGGCTTGGCATTAGTACAATTCTATTGATTCTGGCAGGCTGTGCAATTCTTAAGATAGTGCATGATTATGAAGTAAAATCGGTTTCCGAGTTTAATGAAAGAATTGGCGGGTTTTACCTGGGGAAGGTTCTTGATTTTGTTGTTTCTTCTTTTTCCTACTGTCTATATGTAATTGTTCTTGCAGGTCTTGCGGACATATTAAAATCCAATTATGGTATTGAAAAGATACTGACAGTTCTCACCGTAACGGTAATCTCCATTATGGTTCACATACTGGGTTTTAACGCTCTTGCACATATATGTTCCTGGTCTGCTGTGCTGATTGCACTGATGGTTCTTTTTGTTTCATTATCCACTATAAAGCCAGCAGATTCGTTTGAACAGACTATTTCCATTCCGATGTCTTTGCTTTCTTCTGTTCTGTATGTAGGATACAACATACTGATGGCTGTTTCAGTCATGTCAAGAGCACTGCCGCTTATGGATGGCAAGGCAGGCCTGGTAATTGGTTCTTTAATAGGCAGTATTGCTGTGATGGCTTGCGCATTGGTGGTGAATATTAGTTTGCACATGTCCTATGGCAAGATAAAGTACTCCGACATGCCTTTGCTTACATTGGTGGAGCTTTACATGGGGAAATGGGGATACATTTTGTTTCTTGTTATGCTTGTCCTTACCATGTCCACATCAGCCATATCGGGGCTTTCAAGCGTTTTACATATTGCAGGAGGGAAAATGGGGCTTGTTCTTGTTGCTCTTTCGATACCCTTGTCGTTTATTGGGTTTGGCACATTGATGGATATTGCCTATCCCGTGTATGGTGCTTTTGGAATTATGGTTCTTTTTATACTTGTCTTGTCTGTGGGTATGAATTATAATAAGGCGAGGGATGATCAATGTGACAGGCAAAAGAATAGATATAAATTACGAACGACAAAAAAGAAGAAACACGCAGCGAAAGCTCGCAGCTATAATATTAGTCATACTGGCCGTTGCAATAGTGACAGTAATGTATGTCACAGGTGCATATGAAAAACTTCTTATGTATTTTGGCATCAAGGGTGATGTGTATGTTTACCCTGTTGCGACCATGATTGATTATTCTCCCAAGGGAAGAAGTGCAAGCGCTTCCATAAATGATACACTCATTATCGCCGATGAAAGTGGCGTCACAGGCTTGGATATTGAAGGAAAGTGGAAGTGGAATCATGACTATGAGCTTTACGAGCCGGTTCTTGAAACATACAAGGATCTTGTTTTGCTGACAGACTTGGGTGGATACAGCGTTTTTGCATTTGACGAGAACGGGCTTCTTTGGCACATGGTTTTTGATAAAGGTATCATTGCAGCATACTACGATGAAGGGACAAAACACTTTCTTGCCCTTCACAACGACGAGGATTACAAGACATGTGTTACGGTTTATGATGTAAAAAACGGTAACAAGCCGTTATTTACCAGGAAATTTGGGGCATACTATATGACAAAAGCTGACATTTCAAGCGATGCTTCCCAGATGGCGGTAAGCGGGTTCTACCAGGAGGCGGGCATCTCAACAGCAGTGGTTGCTTTTCTCAGAATGAGGGATGGGGAAGTCTACACGACAGAATCCTTTTACGACAACATCTTCCCGTATGTTTCCTATCTGAAGGATAATGCCCTGTTTATAGCCAGTACAGACCAGATAGTAAGGATAGTCAGGGAGACGACAGCGTCAACCAAAAGAGATACTGAGAAAGTCATCTGGGACAGAAATGCGGACAGTACAGGCTTGGTATGTGTGAAAAGCTTCAATGATGATTACCTTATAGCTGCCTTTTCCGAGATTAATACAAATCTTGTATCGGATACAACCACCAGCCTGATAAGGGTTTACGACAGCAAGGGTGAGACTTTGGTCAAGATTGAAGTGGATGGAAAGGCAAGGGGAATTGCAACGGGGAAGGATACGTTTGCAGTGTATACGGATCATACAGTATACCTGTACAACCTGAAGGGATTTTTAATTAGCAGGTACAATCTTGTTTCTGATATCCAGAATGTAAGTTACTTGGGTACTCGGGTTCTTTTTGTATCCGGACAGAATCAAATGGCAGTGGTGGACATGTCTGGCAAATGACAAATGGGAGGAATGGAAAATGAATATTGCTGATATTGTTGTTATAGCTGTTATTCTTTTGTTTGCTGTTCTAGGTTTCAGAAGAGGACTTTTGATGGGTATTTATTCTATTGGTGCGTATTTTATAGCGATCTTTATTGGTTTTCTATTAAGAAAACCCGTAAGTGCGTTTATTAACAAAACTCCTCTTCCTGACAAGGTGTATGACAATGTGTATGAAAGACTGGTTTCGCATAATGTTTCAAAGGGCAAGGAAGCTTTGGCGAACACCGAAGATTATATTGAAAGTTTGAAACTTCCTTCACTCATAGAAAACTTTCTAAAAAAGAACATTCAGTCCGGTGAAGGGGCGTTTGAAACCCTTGCAGAAAGCATAAGCGACAAGGTAACCGCATTCATAATCAGTGTTTTTGCCTTTTTGATTACGTTTGTGCTGGTATTGATCATTATGCTTGTCCAGAAACGTATAATCATGGTGGCAAGAGAGCTGCCTGTTATCAAACAGGTGGATTCAGCCGGCGGTATTCTCCTGGGAGTTGTTGAAGGTGTATTGCTTGTATCTGTGGCGCTTCTTTTCATATACCTGTTTTCTTCAAGGGAAAGTTTTGCACCCCTTGTCCAAAAGATAGAGGAGTCAGCGATTGCGAAATTGTTCTTTGAGAAGAATTTCCTTGCAAACATTATTTCAAAGTTGAAAATTTTTGCTGCACGTATTGTTTAAAGTAGCGTCAACCGTATTTGAAAATGTCCCCAAAAAAAAAGAAAAAACAGCATAAGAACCATATTTAATTTGAGCATATGTACTTCAAAAGGTCGGTAGAGGCCAAGTCAAGAGTCACTTTGTTTCTTCTCTTGACTTAACCTCTTCTGCTATGCTGAACAGAGGTGTCGACGGGCTGACGGGAGGGTTGATGATAAGGTTCAAAGCCACTTAATGCCCTCGTATTTTTAATTTTAGCATAGCGAACCCTCCCTTTTCTCACG
>JAAYLF010000038.1 GCA_012522035.1 Clostridiaceae bacterium | reverse complement strand
GCTGCTTGTGTTATACTATACATAGTAAAGCTCACTCCTTGTTTTATTTTCACAAATATATTATAACATATTGAGGGGCTTTACTTTTTTTGTCACAAACCTAGAGAATCTTTACGCTAACTGATAATTAATGGTTTGTTTTATGAAAAAACTTGCAGCATACCAAGCCTGTTTATGCAGCAAAATAGTATAAATAAATAATTACAATGGGTGACGATATGATTTGCATTCTTATTGCCATTTTGTCAGGCGCATTAATGAGTATTCAAGGGGTATTCAATACTGAACTTACTAAAGAAACCAGCATATGGGTATCAGTCAGCTTTGTACAGCTTTTAGGACTCTTAACCAGCCTATGTGTCTGGTTCTTCTCTGACAGGGATAACAGTTTTAAAAAGCTTTTGCATGTACAGCCTAGATACATTCTTCTAGGAGGAGTTATAGGTGCTTTCATAACATATACAGTAATAAAGGCTGTTGACAAGCTTGGACCTGCAAAAGCAGTAATGATTATAGTAGTATCACAGCTATTGACAGCATATGTAATTGAATTGTTTGGGATCTTCGGAGTTGAAAAGGTATCCTTCTCTATCAGGAAGATAATTGGACTGATACTCGCAATAATTGGTATCGTTATATTTAAATGGAATTGTTAAAGAAGATAAAAAAAGCGCCGCATTAGTCTGAAAAAAGACTAATGCGACAGCCTCTTATATATTCTGCTCTGCATCTTGCTTTATTTTTCTTCTCAACAAGACTAAAACTATGACTCCAACAACAGCTGCCAGCAACAATACAGCTCCAACAATAATCAAAATAGTATATGTTGGATTTTCAAAGATTGAGGATGATACGTTATACCTAAACTTGAAACGATCGTTAGGTGCAGCGTCTCCAAGATCCATAAACTGCATGACGTCTCCTGTTGTGGTGGAGTTGTCAGCCCATTTGAAGTCAAAGGAAACCATTTTGTCCTTTATGCCTAATGCTTTCTTGGGAACACTTATCATCATGTATTGGCCATTTACAGTGTATCTGGCTTCTCCAACCTTTTCAAACTCCCAGCTGCTGTTTTTAAATCTTTCAATGGTGCATTTGCCGTTAGAGCCCGACCTGTTGATTATGAAATCATAACCTTCCCATCCAGTTTTATGGCTTTGGTCAAGGTCAATAAACAAATTCATCCAGTTAGGACCATCAGCATGAACGATGTCCCTCACTGTCTTAACCAGGAAATAGATGTTATCCTTGTCCTGTGACACTTTCGCATAATCAAAGTCGTTTCTTCCGGTATTGTTAATATACCGAAAATCAAGATCGTACGAAGGTTCGTTTCTGAACTTTGTATCCCCTATTGTATCCCTGAACTCAGGACCAATATCATCCCATTGGGATATGTCTCCATTAATATTTATGGTTTTCTGATTCTTCGCCTTTTCTATCTTGTTCAATCCCTTGAACTTCCTTACATACCCTATCATTTGATAGTAGAAGTTGTCTCCAAAACCCACGCCATCGCGTATCTTCATGGGCTCTCCGTCTCTTGAGAACTCCGGATTGAACTGATCCACATATGTGTATCCTTTGACAGGAGTGTTTGCAAAATAGTTGAGGTCGTCTCCTGTTGGTTTGCCTGCAATCCATTCGTTCCAGCCTGTTATCATGATTACAGGAGGATCCATTTCCAAGGCATATTCAAACTGTTGTTTAAAGGACAAACCATACCTTGCAGTATCAGATGAAAACTCAAAGTCTTCTTTTCCGTTGTTTGGCTGTTTTCCGCTTACATAGCTTCTTCCCTTGCTGGCAGATGGATGATGACCCATCGTAACAGCCATCTGTTCAAATACTCCTTCAAAGCTTCTTCCTTTCGCCTGTGGATACTCCATAATCCAGTTCCAGTATCCATCCTCATCTTTCCATGCCCAGCTGCCTCTCAGCGTAAACTTTTCATTGATCAACTTCTGCATGTCTTCAGTCAAACCTTTGGGATTTCCAAAAATGAGAGGCTTGCCTTCCCATTTGAAGAAAAGCTCTTCATATTTATCCCAATTCTCGTCACTGTAGACAGTTCTGCGAAGCTGTCTCAGATGGGAACCAAGTCTTCCTTCCGCATCTCCAGTCAAAAACATGATTTGTGGAGTCTTGAATCCTTCCTTCCTCATCTGAAGCCAGGTATCAAACAACAGTGTATGAGCTTCATT
>JAAYLF010000347.1 GCA_012522035.1 Clostridiaceae bacterium | reverse complement strand
TTTGGCATCATGTCAAAGGATGGCTTTTCAGGAGTTTATGGCAGGGAAATGTATATCGGATCCTACAGCCAGGTCAAGGAAGGCAAGGCTGTAATTCTGTCCACCATAGGTGACGGAAAGCCGAAAGAGTATGAGATAGAGATAACAAAGGTTAACAAGATGAAGGTTAAGAGTCCCAAAGGCATTGTTCTTAAGATTACGGACAAAGAGCTTTTGGAAGCTACAGGAGGTATTGTTCAAGGCATGAGCGGAAGCCCGATAATCCAGAACGGAAAACTGGTAGGAGCAGTGACTCATGTCATGGTCAATGACCCCAGCACGGGATATGGAATATTCATAGAAGGCATGCTTGCAAACTACGACCTGGATTACAAAGAGAAAGGGTCTGGTCTGGACCTGGCATCATAACTACAATGGGGCTGCCGTATTTTATGCGGCAGCTTCTTTTTTTGATTGAATAAATGATCAAAAAGTGCTATTCTATAGAAAAAATTAAGGAGACGTATATGCTTAAGTGTGAAGTTATATCCATAGGCACGGAGCTTTTGATGGGTCAGATTGTAAATACTGATGCCCAATATATTTCAAGCAGATTACCTGAATGCGGCGTTGGAGTGTTTTATCACAGTGTCATCGGCGATAATCCAGGAAGGATTAAAGAGGCTTTGAGAATTGCTTTTGAGAGATGCGATGTAGTAATTACTACAGGTGGACTTGGCCCGACGCAGGATGACCTGACAAAACAGATTGTGGCGGAATTTCTTGGTCTGAAACTTGTTCTTGACGAAAAAAGCAGCGAAAGAATAAGGAAATACTTCGAAGACAGGGGCAGGGTTCTTGTTGAAAGAAACCTAAGACAGGCGTATTTTCCTGAAGGAAGCATAATTATTGAAAACGACATGGGAACTGCACCGGGATGTATTGTGGAAAAGGACAACAAGGTGATTGTTATGCTTCCAGGCCCTCCCAAGGAACTCATACCCATGTTTGACAAGGTAATGGATTACTTCAAGGAAAAGCAATTGGGAAGTCTTTTTTCAAAATATGTAAGAGTAGTAGGCATGGGCGAATCCATGGTGGAGCAGAAAATATATGATATTGTGTCGTCTCAAACCAATCCTACCATTGCCACCTATGCAAAGGACGGCATTGTCACCATCCGGGTTACTGCCAGCAATGAGGGAGGCATCAATCCAGAGGTTTTGGTAAACGATATGGTAGAGAAGATATGTGAAATACTGGGCGACAATGTTTATACAACGGAGAACGAAGAGCTTGAGAATGTGGTCTTCAAGCTTCTCAAGGAAAGAAATTTGAAGATTTCAGTTGCCGAGTCCTGTTCAGGAGGTGTGCTGGCCCAGCTGCTGACATCCATACCTGGAAGCTCGCAGATTTTTCACAGCGGATATGTCACATACAGTGAAGAATCAAAAATAAGTGCATTGGGAGTTGATAGAAGGACCATTGAAACTTACAGTGCGGTAAGCAGTCAGACTGCCCGGGAAATGGCAGATGGAGTGTGCAGGAAAACAGGATGTGATGTGGGTGTATCCATAACAGGATATGCCGGTCCTGAAGGCAAGGACGTAGGACTTGTGTATATAGGGGTGTCCTATGGTGGTAATACAAAGGTTCATGAGCTGCGCTTTTCAGGCAACCGGGAAAGAATCCGGACGATGAGTGCTGTTACTGCTTTGGACCTGGTAAGGAGAGTGCTTTTGAATAAAAATTAAGAAAATGAGGCAAAATAACACAACCATAACATGAGGAAAGGTTGTGTTTTTTTGTATGAAGGCAGTTATCATGGCTGGAGGTGAAGGTGTCAGACTGCGTCCTATGACCAGTGAAAGACCCAAACCTCTTGTTCCTATTCTTGGAACCAGTGTAATTGAACATATTATTGTTTTATTGAAAAAACACGGTATTACTGATATTGCTGTAACGCTTCACTATATGCCTGGCGAAATAAAGTCGGTGCTGGGAGATGGAAGCGAATATGGGGTTAAGCTCACATATTTCATAGAAGATGAACCTCTTGGTACCTGCGGCAGTGTCAAGAACTGCAAAGGATTCCTGGATGACACCTTTGTTGTCATCAGCGGAGATGCAATAACTGACATGGATTTGACTGAAATTGCAAATTTTCACTACAAGGTAAATTCAAAAGCGACAATTGTTACGAAGAAGGTTCCGGTTCCCCTTGAATATGGGGTTGTGTTGACTGATGAGAGCGGCAGAATAACAGGATTTGTTGAAAAACCTGACTGGGGAGAGGTGAAGAACGATAAAGTCAATACCGGAGTATACATCCTTTCACCTGATGTAATGGAGTTGTGTCCAGAAAACACTTTTTTTGATTTTTCCAAAGATTTGTTTCCAAAGATATTGGAATCGAACATTCCTTTTCATGCTTTTGAAACCAGTGGCTACTGGTGCGATATCGGAGAGAGGCATGCATACATGAAAGCAAACCTCGATGCCTTGAACAAGGAAGTCAGGCTGGTTCCCGAAGCGGTGGAAATATCGGAGGGGATCTGGGTAGACAAGAACGCCATTGTTGCAGACAATGTTACACTGATCCCTCCTGTGTATATAGGGAAGGGGTGCTGTGTGAACAGCGGCGCGTACTTGTCAGGCAGTGTGATAGGGAACGGATCGATAATTGACAAAGGAGCGAGAGTGTTAAACAGTGTCATATGGAACAATACAAATGTATCAAGAGGCGTGACTGTGGAAAAGAGTATTGTTTGCGACAAGGTTCAGCTAGGTTCGTCTTCGTTTTTGTATGACTGCGTTGTAGGGAAGGAAGCGTTGGTTGGAAAATGCTCCGTCATAAAGAGTGGGGTCAGGATTTGGCCAAATGTTCATGTGGAAGATGAAAAGACGGTTACAAGATCAATAACGAAGGGAAGAAGCAGTGTATTTGAGTTTGGCCAGAGTGGATTTACAGGCTTTAAAACTGATTCAATAAATCCTGAATATCTTGCAAGGCTTGGTGCATCCTTTGGTACTCTTTTGGGTTCAAGCACTACAGTGGGAACCAGTTCTGACGGAACAGGACATGCCCAGATGATGCTGCTGGCTCTTGAGGCGGGTCTTGCTTCCACTGGTCTGCAGGTCAAGAGAGGGAATGATATAACTCTGCCTGTATTAAGGTGGACATGCAGACAAGGCATATTGGATGGCGCTGTGTATATAGGAAGCGATCCAACGGGTGATGAAGGCATGGTTATTGTTTTTTTGAACAGCTATGGAAACGATTTGTCGAAAAAGGAGCGGAGGAAGCTAAAATCAATATTCGAGAAGGAAGAATACACTTTTGTAGATATTCACAATGTGCTTCCAATGAAAGAACTAACGAATCCTGAGGACTTTTATGTAACCGACATATACAAATACTTTAACGAGGCATACAAGGCATTAAGAATGGTTACTTTGAACTACACAAGGCAGGAGCAGGAAGCCATAACTGCGTATATTATTGCAAGCTACCACAAGGAAGCTCCGATATTTGTTTCAGTGGGTTCTTCTCTTTCTGCCAGCAAGGTGGCGGAGCATTTTGGAAGCAAGATAGTCATGTGCGGGGATTCCAGAGGAGATATTATGGAAAAGATGGAAGAGTACATGGATGTGGATGGAGTGTACCAGCAGTATCTTATGCTGTTTGATGATTTTGCCTTCAATCTTGCCCTTTGTCATTACAGTGCAAGCAAGGAATTCTCCGTCAAGAACATGGTGGCTTCACTGCCTAAAATATATAAAAAGGAGAAGGAAGTATATTGCGATAATGACAGGAAGGCAGAGCTCATTAGCTATTTTACAAACAGTCCCCAGTATGAAGGAAAGTTTGAGATTAACGACGGCCTTCTTATGTACAACGACAATGTGCATGTCAGACTGTTTGCAGACGAAAACAGGCCAAGTTTCAAGATTCAGGTGGAAGGCTTCAACGAAGAGTATGCCCAAAGCCTTATTGATGAGTTGTTTGAAGCTGTAGACAAGTATTTGAAGAGATAGCTTGAATTGCTGTGTCCGCCCTGATTATTATTGATAAAAAAACATAGCCGTGCTATAATCAATGGAAGCAATTTATGATGCAATATCACTAACAGGGGCAGGATAATGACGAAAAAAGAACGAACCAAGGAAAAAAGTCAATCCATAGGCAGAGGCTTTGCAATTCTGTCATTTTCAAGTATTGCGGTTAAAATACTATCCTTGTTTTTTGTCCCTGTCATGAGGAAACTCCTTGGCGGCTCCTACGGTTATGGTGTTTATGGAGCTGCCAGTGAGGTATATGCCTTCGTTTACGTTATTACCACTTCAGGAATGCCTGTTGCGGTATCAAAAATAGTGTCGGAGCTGACATCCCAGGACAACCCAAGGGAAGCTGAAAGGTCCTTCAGACTTGCCAGATTCTTTCTTATTATCCTGGGAATTTTTTCGTCAATTCTTATGGCTGTTTTCGCAAAACCCATTGCTGCCCTGATGAATAACGAGGACAGCTGGGCAGGCATCTTGTTTCTTGCTCCCAGTATAATGATTTGCTCGATAATGGCGGCATACCGGGGCTATTTTCAGGGAAAAAGAAACATGACTCCAACCGCCGTTTCCCAGATTATTGAGCAGATTGTCCATGTGGCGGTATCCATTATCTGTGTAATAGGCCTAAGGCACCATGGAATTGTATGGGCGGTTGCAGGAGCATCAATAGGAACCAGTGTTGGGGCTTTTGTTTCCTTTGCCATTATTGTTGGATACAGAAGTTCGCGTAGATATTACATTGAAAAGGAAAGCAGGAGAGGCAGGAATCTGCCAACAAAAAAGCTTTTAAAGACTCTTGTTTACTACAGTATTCCCATAACATTGAGTTCCGGCATACAATACGGAGGAAATTTAATAGATGCATCGTTGATTGCCAGCAGGCTGCAGGCAGGTGGATTCTCAGAAGTAGTCAGCACATCCCTTTATGGAGACATGATTGCTACAAGACAGCTTATAAATGTGCCGACGGCTCTGGTTTCTGCCCTTTGCGTCAGCGTTTTGCCTGCACTTACAGCTTCATATGCCAGACAGGACTTCAAAGGAACGGAAGAAAGAGCGGGATACGGATTCAAGCTTTTGTATATTGTAGCCATGCCGCTAAGTTTTGCCATGGCTGTATTTTCAAAGGAAATATATACTTTGCTGGGATTTGGCAACAATCACATGCTGCTAACATCCCTGTCTTTCAGTATTCTTCTTATGGGAACCGTCCATCTTCAGAACTCCATAATGCAGAGTGTTAACAGACTGTTCCAAAGTACAATGTACCTGGGTGTTTCTGTGCTGGTAAAAGCACTTCTCAACTACATCCTTATAGCTATACCCGTATTCAATGTATATGGAGCAGTGATATCTACATATATCGCATATGCAATACCTTTGGTTCTGAATCACAGGGATTTGGTTAAAAGGGTGTCCATCAAGGTAAATCCGGCAAGAAGGGCGGTTCTGCCGCTTATTGCGTCCTTTTGCATGATTGTGTGTGCTTACGTTTCAAATACAGTGTTAAATGTTCTGTTTTCGCCCATCGGTCTTGCAAATTATTTGAAAGTTTTAGTGACCTTTTTGCCCACGATATTTGTAGGAGTTTATGTTTATTTCAAAGTTCTGATATTTTTTGGTGGTATAACTGAAGAGGATTTGAACTCAATTTCACCTGCTCTTGGCAAAGTCATGCGCAAGATTACAAAAAGATAGAGTTTTGCAAATTATGGGCATTACAGGTATAATATGTTGTAAAATTTAGTTAGAGAGGATAGCAATGGACAAGATATCGGTTGTTGTTCCCTGCTACAGGGAAGAAGAGGCGCTGCCGCATTTCTGGAATGCTCTAAAAAAAGTTATGGCGGAAAATTTTGAGGATGTAGAGTTTGAAGTATTGTTTGTTGACGACGGATCCTCTGACGGTACATTGGATATTATTAAAAAGCTGGCCGAAGAGGACTCAAGGGTAAGATATATATCTTTTTCAAGGAACTTTGGCAAAGAGTCCGCCATGTACGCAGGACTTGAAAATTCAATCGGGGATTATGTGGTTGTCATGGATGCGGACATGCAGGATCCTCCCGAACTTTTATCCGAAATGTACAGAACAGTGAAGTACGATGGATATGACTGTGCGGCAACCAGAAGGGTAAACAGAATAGGAGAACCAAAGATAAGATCATTCTGTGCAAGACTTTTCTACAAACTTATGAGAAAGATTACAAAGATTGATATTGTTGACGGGGCCAGGGATTACCGCCTTATGTCAAGACAGATGGTGGACGCAATTATTAGTGTGGGAGAGTACAACAGGTTTTCAAAAGGAATCTTCAGCTGGGTTGGTTTCAATACCAAATGGCTGGAGTATGAAAACGTAAAAAGGGTGGACGGAGAGACCAAGTGGTCCTTCTGGAAGCTGTTACTGTATTCTTTTGAAGGCATAGTAGCCTTTTCCACCGTACCCCTTGCAATTTCCTCAATAATTGGCATTATTCTTTGTCTTGTTTCCTTTGCAGCAATTGTATTTGTTGTAGTAAGGCAATTGATTTGGCACAATTCAGCCTATGGCTGGGCTTCAATGGTAAGCATAATCCTTATGCTTAGTGGTATTCAATTATTTTCAATAGGGATACTGGGTCAGTATCTTGCGAAAACCTATCTGGAAGTCAAGAGAAGACCTTTGTATATAATTAAAGATAGTAATATTATCAGGAGGGAACATAATGAAGAAAATTAATGCAAGTATTATTGGCACGGGAGGTATAAGCCACATCCACATGAATGGATACAAAGCCATAGAAGGCGTGGATGTTGTAGCGGTATGCGATATCGACGAAGAAAAGGTAAAAGCGTATGCCGCAAGATACAATGTGCCAAGATACTATACGGATTATAGCGAAATGCTTGAAAAGGAGGAGCTTGATTGTGTAAGTGTCTGCACATGGAACAGTGAGCACAAAAACGCCACCATTGCGGCATTGAATGCAGGCGCCAATGTGTTATGTGAAAAGCCGATGGCTATGAACCAGGAAGAAGCCCTGGAGATGGAGAAGGCTGCAAAGGATAACAACAAGCTTTTGATGATTGGCTTTGTCAGACGTTTTGGAAACGACACGGATATAATCAAGCGATTCATTGAAGCAGGAGACATGGGAGATATTTACTATGCAAAGGCTTCATACCTAAGAAGGAACGGAACCCCAGGAGGATGGTTTGCTGACAAGAGATACTCAGGAGGCGGACCTTTGATTGACTTGGGAGTTCACGTAATTGACCTGGTAAGGTATCTTGCAGGAAATCCCCTTCCCGTATCCGCCTATGGTGTTTCTTACGGCAAGCTGAGGGACAAGGAAGTTGCTGGTGACAAAGCCTGGAAGATAGATTCGGAAGGAGCTTTTGAGGCAAATACGGAAGACTTTGCAGCAGGATTTGTAAAGTTTGAGAATGGCTTGACCCTGTACATTGAAGCAAGCTTCAACCTGCACATAAAGCACGATGTGGGAAGCGTGGAGCTGTTTGGCACAAAATCCGGTGCAAAGATTGATCCTCATGTGCATATATTCACAGACTTGAATGACACCATGGTGGACATAGAACCCTCCGATTCCAGTGCTTTTGATTTTGGTACCATCTTCAACAAAGAGATTTACCACTTTGTTGACTGTGTAAGAACAGGAAAAACCTGCATCAGCCCTGCCGAGGATGGTGTGGTGTTGATGAAGATAATAGATGCTCTTTACGAGTCTGCAAGAACAAACAAGGAAGTCAAGATTTCGATATAAGTTTTCTTCTTCGCAGAATTTCGAATGTAATTATACCCAATAGGGTTGTTATGGAAAGAATAAGGCCTGGTACAAATCCTACATGTGTGAACTTGAAGATGATCTCGTGTTCGCCTTTCGGAACTTCTATACAAAGGAAAGTGTCCGAGTACTTGTGTGTTTTTACTTTCTTTCCGTCCACATAAACTGACCAACCCTTGTCATAGGGAATGCTTGTAAACAGGGTGCCGTTATCCTTTGCGGAAACGGTGCCTTTTATTTCATTTCCATCAAAGTAGTCAACTTTAAGGCTTTCTTCTCTAAATTCATCGCAAATGCTTGCAAACTTGTCATAGTCAAGAGCGTAGAACATATTGCCCCTTGTATTTAAATATGTGGACTTGAATATAAGGTCGATTCTTGCCTCATCGCCTTTCTTGAAGCTGCCTAAGAAGTGTGCGCAGTCATACTGACCGTAATAAAGGTTCGCAACATATACGTCGTTTACATATACAGAGCAGTTGGTGTGATTGTTGTTAAAAGGAAAGTAAGCATAAAGCTCCATGTCCTTTTCAGCAACAAAGTAGTAGGATACAATCCCCTCGCTGCCTGATTTCATGTATACATAATCGTCGTCTTCTTTGGGATAAGAGTATTTCCCGTATCTTTCCGGTGTTATTCTATCAAAACAGTTTATGTTTTCTCCCACAAGATGGGAAAGAAGCAGGTTTTGTGCTGCAAACATGTTTGGTGCATTAATTTGCTTTTTCAAAAGATCCGAGTCTGCCATGAATGCAACGGGAAGTACCAAAGGATTTCTGTAAATGGTCAAGTCTTTAGGCTCTCCGTAAATGTATTTGTCTTCCGGTTTTCTGTAAAGGGATATGTTTTCAATGGGTTTGAGTTTTTCGTATCTATCCGTAACCGGTGAAACAGACATTAGGTATTCTATGTTTAATATCGTATCTGTAACAATAGTGGAGCCGTATCCGGTAACCCTCAAATATGCAGAAGAAAAGCCCAGGGTTCTTAATGTGTCATTTACTTTTCTGTTGTAGGCGGAGCTGTAGTGGTCAATTCCGCTGTAGCCAAAACTTATCGGTTCATTGATGCTTCTTGAAAAGTTTTTGGTAATCCGGTAAAAGTCGTGCTTTCCTTTTTGGGATTTTGCTTCCTCAAGGAGTTTGTTTACAGCATTTCTGTACTCTTGGTACGGCTTGATATCCTCATAATGATGTGCCTTGTCAAGTCCTTTAAACATGTATATGGAGTGTTTGTACAGCTCGTAGCTGCTTGTGACCAGCATAGTTAATGTTAGAAGAGCTGTGGCATATCTTTTTACGGAATCGTTGAAATTTTCACTTTCCTTGACATGTTTTATCAGATTGATTGCCAGCAGGCAGAGAATGTAGAAAACAAGGAATTTTACAGTAAGTATTATTCTTTCTTCATCCAAATACCTGTACCTTATCTTCAGCACCAGCTGGGCAATCAGTATCGAAACCAGGGGAAAAGTTACAAAGAAGGCTTTTGGCAGATCCTTTATTGAATCAAAGGCCTTGTATGCTGTAAATATCATGAAGAACAGAAAGACGAAGGAGTATCTGTAGGGAAACCAGTTGGGGAATTGGAAAATGTGCCATGCCACATCCAGATGGATAAAATACATGCTTGACAGCAGGAAAGAGGCAACAAGAAATGTGGATGCCTTTTCCTTTGCCGATACGCTTTTTGCAAAAAAGTATCCAATAAAGAGTATTGTAACTACAATGCCACAGTAAATAAAGGGCATGCCGCTGTTGGTTATGCTGTCGTAACTGCCTAGAAAAAGTTTTGATACAAGATTTTTCAGTTCAAAGTTGATGTTACCTTGAGGTGTGTAGTTTGCTCCTCCGATTTTTCCATCAAAAAGGGAAACCAGGGTAGGAATCAAAAACCATGCACCAAGAAGTGCGGCAATCAAAGCTGATGAAATCAGTTTGGTAAAAGAGACGAAAAGGCTTTTTAAAGGCATCTCGTCAGAATAGTGGGATAAATATCTGTAGCCAAGATACAGGCAGGAAAATACTCCTATCATATATGAGATGTAGTAGGTGGAAATGAATACGCATAACAAGCTTGGTACAAGCAGTTTCATCTTGCCTTTTCTGAGCAATTCTTCAATTCCAATCAGGATGATTGGAAGCCAGATAACTCCATCAATCCACATAAGACACATGGAGTAAACTATGTTGTATGACATGAGTCCGTAGAACAGGGAAAAGAGTACAATGGAAAAATCACGTTTTTTGAACATGTACATAAGGTATATTCCGAAAGTCATGCCGCAAAGCCCGATTTTAAGTACAGTCAGAAACAGAAGAAATATGGGCATGTTGGCCTCTGAGGATAAAAGAGTCAGGAAGGACAAGGGGCTTGATAGGTAGTATGCAAAAACTCCAATATAGCTGGTTCCCAAAGTTTTGGACCAGGAAAAGAACATGTTGCCCATTTTTCCGAAATGACGCAGCCCTATGTAAAACTCGGAATACTGACCTGACATGTCCATTATCATTATGGATTTTTCACCGAAGGGCGCCATCCCGTAAGCTGAAAAAGCAAAAAGCATCACCAGTGCAGGTGTCAGAAAGCAAAGTAAAAGAATAGTTGTTGTTACGTATTTCTGATTACCCTTCATAAAGACTCCTTTTCATTAAAAACTTCAATGTAGTTTATCACAAAATTTTTTCTTTATCAAATAAACGGGTTATTAGACACATACAATATATTGACAATTGAGTATCATTTGTTTATCCTATGTACAACAAAAACGTTACAAGTGAAACAGAATTAAAAGGGGGTAATCTTATGAGAAAAAAGCTTTTTCTAAACCTTGTCCTTATCGCTTTATTCATTGTTATTGCATCGTCTGCTGCAACCTTTGAGTTCAAAATGGATTTTAATGAT
>JAAYLF010000346.1 GCA_012522035.1 Clostridiaceae bacterium | reverse complement strand
TGGAACGTGTATTTCATTATATCGGATCCGATGATTTGATTATTGAAAGAAGTCTTTTGTAAAAATATCTTTTAAATGGTAGAATTATGCATATGTTATAGGAATACATGCTGGAAGAAACAATTGAGAAAAAGAGAAGTTTCAACAAAAAAATATTACTTGTTACTGTTATAGTTTTGATTCTGGCATAAGCACTCTGTCTACTGAATCATCAATTTATCTGCTCTGCCTTCCGTTAAAGAAATACACTCCCCCTCCTGATTTAAAAAGGCTATAGATATTATCCTTCTGATATATTACAACATCAGTTCCTTTGTCGAAGATGAAAAACACTAAAGCAGAGGCAAAAAAACAGTGCTGCCATAGCGGCAGCAATCTTTTGTAGCTTTTTTCTGCATCCAGAGCTACCGTAAAGCATTTTTTCTCCTTGAAATTCATCTCATGTTATTTTTCAAAAGGAAATGCAAAATCAAGATTCAGCATATCTCTCACTTCAAGAAGATCCTTACAGACCGATTCGTTAACATACAAACCTTTTTCCTTTCTCTCCATCTTGGCAAGATACTCCTTTTCTCCTGCGGTATAGATTCGGTCGTGACCTTCGGCCTTTTTGGAATTCCTAAGTTCTCTTAGAATATTTCCTGCAATCTTCTTGAATACTTCAGCTCCCATGAAAGCCTCAGGGTCGATAGCTATAAAGAAATGACCTAGAGGATAAGGTATCTTTTCTCCCTTTTCATTTACTCCCCCAAGCATTTTTAAATAGCTGCCTGCCTGGAGCGCTGCACTTAGTATCTCCACAGCGGTAGCATAACCATAGCCCTTGTACCCTCCAAGCTCCTCGCCGATTCCTCCCAAAGGAGCCAAAGCTGCCCTTCCCTCAGAAAGCGCTTTCAATATTTCCTTGCTGTCTGTCATTGCCTTGCCATCTTCACCAATTACCATGCCATAAGGAGTTTCCATGTTGTTTCTGGCAAAGTATTCTATCTTCCCTCTTTGGGTTATACTGGTGGCACAGTCAAGCACAAACGGAAATTCTTCATCCGTAGGCATGCCAAAGGTAAGAGGATTTGTGCCCAGCATGTTTTCCACTCCAAAGGTAGGAGCGATGGAAGGTCTTGCATTGGTACCTGTTATGCCAATCATATCCGCATCCGTTGCCATGGTGGCATAGTATCCTGCAATACCGTAGTGGGTTGAGTTCCTTACAGCCACCATTCCCATTCCATACTCTTTCGCCTTTTCAATACACATCTGCATTGCCTTGTATGCAACAACCATTCCCATGCCGTTATGTCCGTCAACAACGGCAGTGGTTTTGGTCTCCCTTACCACTTCAAACTCTGTAACCGGATTCAATATTCCATCCATTATCCTGTCTACGTATATGGGTTTGAAGCGATTTACGCCATGACTCTCTATTCCCCTCTTGTCACTTTCAATAAGTACATCAGCGCAGATTGCCGCATCTTCTTCAGGTACGCCAAGTTTTACAAAAGCGCGTATTATGAAGTCTTCAATCCTTTCCCAGGGTATGTACATATGCATCCGCTCCTTTATTAGGTTTTAAACCATTAACTATTGTATAAAAATGTATCATAATTATGACCGAAATGCAATTGTACATATGTTAGGTTATACAAGGGTTATTTCACCGGTTTTCAGGTTGAAGGCATACACGCCACTGAACTCATCATCATTTACTGTTGTCCACGAAAACTCTACAACTGCCGTTTCGTGTTCTTCCCATCTTTTGAACCTGAAGACAGGATCGGGTCTGTAACTTCTTGGCTTGTTGTCTTTGTCAACAAGCGGAAAGATTCCAACCATGCCTGGCAAATGCACTTCTTCCTTTTTACCTATATCTACAATAGTGCTTTCAGCATATGTTCTTGCAGAATAGTTGATTGCAAGATAATTGCTTTCTGACGACCAGAGAAACTCCACCGTCAAATATCCAGGTGTCATGGACCATACTAGTTCGTCATCTTCAAGGCGGATTACCCGGATGCCATCATAGGATTCAAAGACACCATTTACCAAGTCTGCATATGCTTCAGCACGGTACCTGCCATCAGGGGATACAGCTGAATATACCTTGCTGGTGGGCACCTCAAATATTTCCACTGTCTTTGTTTTCAAGTTGTAGGAATACTTGTTTTCAAACTTCTGATCCTCTACTGTTGTCCACGAAAAATCCATATATACGGTGTCGCTGTCAAGCCATCCATCTATTACAAACTCAGGGTCAGGTCTGTATTCCCTGGGCTTTTCATTCTCGCCAAAGAGAGGAGAAATGGCACTCAAATCTGGAAGATTTATCTCTTCCAGTTTATCCATATCAAGAATTGTATTGTCTGCATAAGTTCTGGCTGTGTAATTAATACCCAAATACTTGCTGCCTGGCGACCATCTGAAGTCTACAGAGAGGTATTCAGACTTTTTCTCCCATATGGTTGTGTCATCCTCCTGACGTATTATGCGCAAACCATCGTAGGTGTTTTTACCCTCTTGTATAACGCCGTACGCTTCAGCCCGGTACTTTCCATCCATGGATGGGGCTGCCATGGTCTTGTCCTTGGGCTGCTCAACAATTTCCGTGGGTTCTGGTGTCTTGGTATTGGGTTCTGTAGGTTCTGGCGTTTTGGTGTCCGTAGGTTCAACATTCTGTTCCGTTTGACTTGGAGTTGGGGAAGGAACGTTTTTGTCGTCAGAACCATTGCAGCCGGCCATGAAAAGAACAGCCAGCAGCAAAATTGTAATCAGTGCTGTTTGATAAGTTTTTTCACCAAATTAATCTCCTTTGAACTTTTTTACCAATACTAACAGCATACAGGAAAAATATTGGCAAAGCAACATCAAAAATTATCTGTTATTAAATATTCCTTGCCTGGAATTAATCATCAAAAGGCAGCATGCCTCGCAAAACTAAAAAAAGTGTCTCCGACACATCAGCTCCCCTAGCCCCTCAATCTTGAGGGGAACTA
>JAAYLF010000345.1 GCA_012522035.1 Clostridiaceae bacterium | reverse complement strand
TTCTCCTTAATTCCATATGTAGTGTGTATGCTTATATTATACCACATCACATATGAATAATGGAGGTTTGTGTTAAATTTTCAAGGTGCAAACGTGTCAAGTCTTATACTTTTGACACCCTAATCATTATATATTAAAGAAAAAAAGGGGACCGGGTGGATGAAAAAGGTATTATTGCTTGGAGACTCGATTAGGTTAAGCTATCAGGGCAGGGTGAAGGAGCTAATGGAAGGGAAAGCGGAGGTGTTTGGTCCAGAGGAGAATGGAAGGTTCGCAAAATATACTTTGTGGAACATAAATTTGTATTTGTCTCTTTTTGGCACTCCGGATATTGTTCACTGGAATAATGGCATATGGGATACCTACACTATCAGCGAAGATATCCCTGTTTTTACAAACCTTGATGAGTATCTAAGGGATATGAGGCTTATTCTTAATGAGATTAGAAAGAAATGCCCTGTTGTTATATTCGCAAACACCACGCCTGTAAGGGAAGGCTTTATGTGTAACAACAACGACAGGATAGACAAGTACAACAAGGCAATAGAGGAGCTTATGAGGGAAGAAAATGTGCCAATAAACGACCTTAACAGTCTTGTGAAAAAGAAGCCGGATTTGTATATTGGTGAAGACCTTCTTCACTTGACACAGGAAGGTGTAGAGGTCTGTGCAAAGCAGGTAGCACAAACCATATCAAAATACCTGTAGAAAAATATTATTGTTTTCTTTACATCTGATTATTGACAAGGACCGAGTTTCGGTATATACTTTTATGGGTACGAGGTACATGGGTTGTTAGCTCAGCTGGTAGAGCACATGCTTGACGTGCATGGGGTCAGGGATTCGAGTTCCTTACAACCCACCACCTCGTTTATATTTATTAAAGGATTAGCCGTATGCTGCCTTGTGGTAAGTATAGGGCATTTTTTAAAGCTGGGTGTATTGCATGAGATTCAAATTGAAGGCAGTGTATGACAAGAATGAATATCTGCGCAGCAAGGCGACGGAGGATATTGAATTTGAGTCGCTCAGGTTTGGTGAGCAAAAAGAGCCTGACAGAATATCGGAGATGGAACTTTTAGAATTTGGATTTACCGAAAACAAGGATATGAGTTTTCCCCCGATTTTCGATACCAGCCCGGAAGAATATATTGTAGAAAATGTAAATGACAGCTTTGATGATGAAGTGGAAGATGTTAATTACAGTTTTGAAGATGACAGCGATGATGAAGATGAGGATATCGACATCGAAGTTGTAGAGATTGAGGAAAAGGACAGTTTCAACGATGGCTCAGTCATAATCAAAAAGGTTACTAAAAAAATATTTAGCTGGTTATTAACCATAACTTTTGCTTTTGTTCTGGCACTTATAATCAACATGTATGTTCTAAGACCCAGCAAGGTTTCCGGAGATTCAATGGTTCCCACTCTAGTTGACAATGAAACAGTATATATATCAAGACTTCCATATGTTTTTGGCGAAGTTAAATTTGGCGATATTGTTGTAATAGACAGTAATATTAAAGAAGAAAGAACATTTATGAAATCCGTTGCTGAGACTCTGAAATACAACCTGCTCACAAAAGATTTGTTTGAATACGAAGTCGATGTATTTTGGATTAAGAGGGTAATTGGTGTAGAAGGGGACGTTATTGAGTTCAAGGACAATGCGATTTACAGAAACGGACAAAAACTCAAGGAAGACTATATCTACACCCAGGATGTGTTTACATATCCTAATGGTGTAACAGTTACAGTCGAGAAAGGATATATTTATGTAATGGGGGACAACAGGAATGTAAGCCGCGACTCAAGACATGAAGGCCTTATTCCTGTAACTCATGTGGTTGGAAAACTTGTATTTCATTAGGAGGAGAAATGGATAAGCTTACTATTGCAATGCAAAATTATCTTGAAACCATATATGAAATTGCTGTCAACAACAATGATGAGCACTCAGGAGTTCGTTTAAGCGATATAGCGGCTAAGTTGAATGTGTCAAAAGCAAGTGTAAACAATGCAATTAGTGTTCTTGTCAATGCAGGTTATGTAAAGAGTGAAAAATATCAGGATGTTTTTCTTACAGAGAACGGAATTGAAACAGCAAAACTTTTGACCAACAGACATGAAGTAATTAAGAAGCTATTTACGGATGTCCTTGGTGTGGATGATGAAACAGCAAATGAAGATGCTTGCGCCATAGAACATATTATAAGTAGGGAAGCAATACAGAAGATAAAGGATTTTCTGGATAAACAAGAAAACCAATAAAAGAAAAAAAACACAGCATGGTTGAATTAGCCGTGCTTTTTTTATTTTGGTTGACTTTGTTTCGCCTCCGGACAGAGGATATGATGGTCTTACATTTAAATTGGATGTTAAAAGATTTAATCGGTTTTTCGAAATCGCATTATAAAATAACAAATATCGCATCAAAGTTGAAAAAGAGATGACATGCTCTACTGTACAGCATGTCATCTCTTCTGTTTATTAAAACCTTTCTGGTTATATCATCTCAATTATCTTTTCTGTGACCTCATCTGTATTGAGTTTGCCGCCTATGTCGCTAGTGGTGTAGCCTAAATCAAGAGCTTTTTCCACCGCATTGTCTATTGCGTCTGCTTCTTCGATAAGATTGAAGGAGTATCTAAGCATCATGCTGGCTGAAAGAATTGTGGCAATTGGATTTGCCTTCTTTGTGCCTGCAATGTCTGGAGCGGAACCGTGTATTGGCTCATACAGGCCTAGGGTTCCATCACCAAGAGATGCTGATGGAAGCATTCCGATGGAGCCTGTAAGCTGTGATGCTTCATCGGACAGAATGTCTCCAAACATATTGGAGGTAACTATCACATCAAACTGGGATGGGTCGCGAATAAGCTGCATTGCTGCGTTGTCTACCAGCATATCACTGTATTCCACATCCTTGTATTCCTCTTTCAGTTTGTGCATGGTTTCTCTCCAAAGTCTGGAACTTTCAAGCACATTTGCCTTGTCAATGCTTGTAAGTTTTCTGTTTCTTTTTCTTGCAGCCTCAAAAGCAACTCTTCCTATTCTCTCAATCTCCATTACACTGTAACTCTCAGTGTCGTAGGCTTCAACTGCATTTTCGGTTTCTCTTCTTCCTCTTTCACCAAAATAGATGCCGCCTGTAAGTTCTCTTACAATCAGTATGTCAAAGCTTGATGCAGTTCTAAGAGGGCAGTACTGCTGAAGAGCCTTGTAGAGCTTTGCAGGTCTTAGGTTGGAGTAGAGGTTTAAAGCTTTCCTTACTCCAAGAAGAGCTCTTTCAGGCCTTAATTCACCTGGGAGGTTGTCCCATTTTGGTCCTCCTACAGCTCCTAAAAGAACGCTGTCGCTTTTCAGGCATTCTTCTACAGTTTCCTCAGGAAGAGGATAGCCATATTTGTCAATGGCCACTCCTCCTGCAAGAAGGTCAACGTAATTAAAATTATGTCCAAACTTTTCTCCAATTTTGTCGAGTACTTTGGTAGCACTGTCCACAATTTCAGGACCTATGCCGTCACCTTTTATCAATGCAATTCTAAAGTCCATATTAACCTCCAAAGGCATTGTTCTTAATTGAGTTTATCAGTCCGCCATTTTGTATAATGGTCTGGATAAAAGGAGGGAAGGGAGATGCCTTGTAAGTTTTGTTCTTGGTTTCGTTGACGATTTCACCTTTGTCAAAATCGACACGTACCTTGTCGCCTTCGTCCATTTCATCAACGCATTCCGGACATTCTATAATTGCAAGGCCGATATTTATTGCATTTCTGTAGAAAATGCGGGCAAAGCTTTTTGCAATTACCAGTGAAATGCCACTCTCTTTAATTACAATTGGGGCATGTTCTCTTGAAGAACCGCATCCAAAGTTTTTTCCTGCAACAATTATGTCTCCTGGTTCTACCTTGTTTTTGAAATCAGGATCTATGTCTTCCATGCAGTGGGAGGCAAGTTCCTTTTTGTCTGTAGTATTAAGGTATCTTGCAGGGATAATGACGTCGGTATCCACATTGTCGCCGTATTTTATTACTTTACCGTAAGCATTCATTGTTCGTCTCTCCTTCCTATTCCATTACTTCTCTTGGATGAGATATCTTGCCTGTGACAGCGCTGGCAGCAGCTACATAAGGGCTTGCAAGATATACTTCGGATTCAACATGGCCCATTCTACCTACGAAGTTCCTGTTGGTTGTGGCAACCGCTCTTTCTCCTTTTGCAAGAATTCCCATGTGACCGCCAAGACATGGTCCGCAGGTTGGAGCGGAGACCACGCATCCTGCATTCATGAATATCTTCAGGTATCCTTTTTCAAGGGCTTCAAGATAGATCTTTGGGGTTGCTGGTATTATGATGGCCCTTACGTGACTTGCAACTTTTCTTCCTTTTAAGACTTCCGCTGCAACTTTAAGGTCCTCAAGTCTTCCGTTTGTGCAGGAACCGATTACAACCTGATCAATCTTGATGTCATCAAACTGATCGAAGGTCTTAGTGTTTTCTGGCAGGTGAGGGAAGGCTACAACAGGTTCCAGTTTTGAAAGATCTATTGTATATACCTCGTCATATTCTGCATCTTCGTCTGCCTTGAATACAACTGGTTCTTTTGCTCCAACTTCCTTGAGGAATTCAAGGGTTATTTCATCCACTTCAAAGATACCGTTCTTAGCACCAGCTTCGATTGCCATGTTGGCCATGCTCAGTCTTTCACTCATTGAGAGATATTTAAGACCATCGCCTGTAAACTCCATGGATCTGTACAAAGCACCGTCAACACCAATCATACCGATTATGTGAAGTATTATGTCTTTGCCCATCAAGTACTTGCTGGGTTTGCCCGTCAGTTCAAACTTGATGGCGGAAGGAACCTTGAACCAGGCTTTGCCGGTTGCCATGCCGCATGCCATATCGGTGGAACCTACACCTGTTGCAAAGGCACCAAGGGCTCCATAGGTACATGTATGGGAGTCTGCACCTATTACCAGATCCCCTGCGGTAACAAGTCCTTTTTCAGGCAAAAGTGCATGTTCAACCCCCACATTGCCGCCTTCGAAATAGTTTGTGATGTTCATTTCCATCGCAAACTCACGGCATTGTCTGCACTGTTCCGCCGCCTTTATATCCTTGTTTGGAGTAAAGTGGTCCATGACAAGCGCTACCTTATCCTTGTCAAAAACCTTGTCCAGTTCTAATTTTCTGAATTCATTTATAGCAACGGGAGATGTAATGTCATTTCCCAATACCATATCCACGTCCACAAGCACAAGCTGTCCTGCACTCACTGAATCGAGATTTGCATGTTTAGCCAATATTTTCTGTGTCATTGTCATTGCAGACATTCTTCATTTCCTCCTCTTCACATAATGATAATTTGTATTCTATTGAGTCTATCAGGGCAATCAAGCTTGCCTCTATTATATCATTTGACACGCCAACACAGGTCCATGTCATTTTGTTGTCGGTACTCTCTATCAACACGCGTACTTTTGCAGCTGTTGCCATTTCCTGATCCAGTACACGCACCTTGTAGTCTGTAAGTCTTATTGTCTTTATGACGGGGAAGAACACACTCAAGGCTTTTCTTAAAGCCTGGTCCAGAGCATGAACCGGACCTTTGCCCATTGATGCGGTCATTTCTTCCTTGCCATCCACTGTTACCCTAATGGTTGCAGATGACTGCATTTCTCCATTTGGAGCAGGGAACTCTCCAATGGTTTTATAGAAGTCAAGGGAAAAGTGGGACTTGTGAGTACCTAAAAGCCTCTTTACCATCAGCTCGAAGCTGGCATCGGCTGCTTCAAACTGGTAGCCAAAGTGCTCCATTTCTTTAAGTTTTTCTAGTATGAGGGAGGTCTCAGGACTATCTTTGGTTAGGTGTGGACAGATGCTTTTAACTTTTTCAATTATAGCTCCTCTTCCCGAGACCTCGGAGGCTAGGAACTTTCTTTTGTTCCCTACAGCTTGTGGATCTATATGCTCAAAAGACATGGGCATTTTCAATACCCCGTCTATGTGCATGCCTGCCTTGTGTGCAAATGCGCTTGAACCGATGAAAGGTCTGCTGCTTTCAATTTGCACGTTTGAAATTTCCGCTATGTTTCTTGAGATGGTGTAAAGCATGTCAAGCTTTCCGCTGCACTCATAGTTATATTTTAATTTCAGGTTAGGAATTATAACGCTGAGGTCAGCGTTGCCGCATCTTTCACCAAACCCAATAAAGGTACCTTGGACATGGGTTGCTCCTGCTTTTACTGCCAGCATTGTGTTGGCAGTGGCACAACCTGCATCATTGTGGCAGTGTATTCCAATACGGGCATTTTTGAAGGTTTCCTTTACTTTCTTTGTGACTTCGTAAACATAATCGGGCATGCAGCCGCCGTTTGTATCACAAAGGCATAAAAGGTCCGCACCTCCATCCAGTGCCGCTTTGAGAACAGCCAGAGCATAGTCGGGATTTGCCTTGTATCCGTCAAAGAAGTGTTCTGCATCAAAGAAAACTTCCTTGCCCTTTGATTTCAAATATTCGACAGTATCCCTTACAATCTTCAGGTTTTCTTCAAGTGTGGCTTTTAGTATTTCTTCCACATGCAGATCCCAGGATTTGCCGAAAATCACAACCACAGGAGTGTTTGCCTTGAGGAGGGACTGGATGTTTGCATCCTCCTCAGGTCTGATTCCTTTGCGTCTGGTTGCTCCAAAGGCACATAGTTTGGAGTTCTTAAGGTTAAGCTTGGAGACTTTCTCAAAGAACTCCAAATCCTTTGGATTTGAGCCTGGGTTGCCTGCTTCGATGTAATCCACACCGTAGGCATCCAGTGCCTTCACAATATTCAGTTTGTCGCTTACTGAAAAGGAAATTCCTTCTCCCTGTGCGCCGTCACGCAACGTTGAGTCAAGTATTTCCACATACACTTTGTCCATATTGCTACCTCTATTTCAAGTCATATAGTTTGTTTACACCGTTTAAGTAAGCAAGAATACTGGATTCAATAATGTCTGTTGACAAACCTCTTCCGGTTACCACATGATCCTTCATTCTTAGTTTTACTGTAACCTCACCAAGGGCATCCTTTCCATCAGAGACGGAATGTATGGTGTAGTTTTCCAAAGAGTCGCATATCTTGCCGGTTATCTTGTCAATTGCATTGTAAGCTGCATTGATGGGACCGTCTCCAATAGAAACTTCCTCATACACAATACCTTCCTTCTTAAGTCTGATGAAGCAGGTAGAGAACTGGTTGTTTGTGTGTACATCGAAATACTCAAGCTGGAACATTTCGTCTGTACGCACCTTGTTGTATATCAAGGCTTCAAGATCCCTGTCGGTAATATATTTCTTCTTGTCGCACAGTTTCTTGAACCTCTCAAAATACTCATTGAGCTCTTCCTGGGTGAGGTTGTAGCCCATCTGCTTCAAACGATCTTCCACTGCATGCCTTCCGGAGTGTTTTCCAAGAACCAGTTTGGACTGGGTTATACCCACATCCTCTGGGTTCATAATTTCATAAGTGGATTTCTCAGCCAGCACTCCATGCTGGTGTATGCCTGATTCGTGGCTGAAGGCGTTTTGACCTACAATTGGCTTGTTGAGAGGTACGCTTTGACCAATTATGTTGTAGACCAGCTTGCTTGTTTTGTTTATCTGCTTTGTATTTATGTTTGTATAGCATCCAAGCAAGTCCTTTCTTGTCTTTATGGCCATTACAATTTCCTCGAGAGCCGCATTGCCAGCACGCTCGCCAAGACCGTTTATTGTACACTCAACCTGGGTTGCTCCAGCCTTGATTCCCGCGATGCTGTTGGAAACAGCCATGCCAAGGTCGTTGTGGCAGTGCAGTGAAACATCCACGTTCTCAATGCCTGGTACGTTGTTCATCAAGTATTCTATGAGATCATACATCTCAAAAGGTGTTGTATATCCTGTTGTGTCAGGTATGTTTACAACGGTCGCACCGGCCTTGATGGCTGTATGGATTGCTTTTGCAAGAAACTCTTTTTCACTTCTTGTGGCATCCTCTGCTGAGAACTCAACATCGGAGCACAAGCTTTTTGCAAATCTTACGCAGTTGTCAATTCTTTCAATAACCTCGTCAGGACTCATTCTAAGCTTATACTTCATATGAATGGGGGAGGTGGCCAGGAACGTATGTATCCTTGGGCTCTGTGCCTCCTTTACTGCGTTGTATGCAGTTTCGATATCTTTCTGTGTGCATCTTGCCAGGCTGGCAACAGTGCAGTTTTTAACAGTTTTTGCAATTGTTTGAACCGACTCAAAGTCGCCGGGTGAAGCAATGGCAAAGCCAGCTTCTATAACGTCAACACCAAGGATTTCAAGCTGCCGTGCTATCTCAATTTTTTCACTAAGATTCATACTGCACCCTGGTGCCTGTTCGCCGTCTCTCAAGGTTGTATCAAATATTTTTATTCGCCTATCCACTCTAATTAACCTCCTTTATGTTACTATTGCTCCTTTGTCGGCAGATGACACGCTTCTTGCATACCTTGCCAGATATCCTGTCAGATCAGTCTTTCTCTTTATTTGAATTTCCTTTTTACGTTTTTCCATTTCTTCGTCACTTACATCCAAATCAAGTCTGTAATTGGGTATGTCAATAATGATTGTGTCTCCTTCTTTTACATATGCAATAGGTCCTCCACTGGCAGCTTCGGGAGAGATATGTCCTATTGCCGCGCCTCTTGTTGCTCCGGAAAAACGTCCGTCCGTAATCAAAGCAACATCCTTGTCAAGTCCCATTCCAGCGATGGCTGAAGTAGGGGAGAGCATTTCCCTCATACCAGGACCGCCTGCAGGGCCTTCGTATCTGATTACTACCACATCGCCCTTGTTGATCTTTCCTGCAAATATTGCCTTGATTGCTTCTTCCTCACTGTCAAACACTCTTGCTTTTCCTCTATGGGAAAGCATTTCCTCTGCTACCGCACTCCTTTTTACAACCGCTCCGTTTGGAGCAAGATTGCCAAAGAGAACTGCAATACCGCCCGTTCTGGAGTGAGGGTTGTCAATAGGTCTTATGACTGTGTTGTCCGATACTCTGAATACTTCATTATCCAGATTTTCACCTAATGTTTTTCCAGTAGCGGTAAGAGCGCTTTCTTTTAGCAAGTTGGCTTTTCTGAGTTCAGCCAGCACTCTGTAAACGCCGCCTGCATTGTACAAATCCTGCATGTGGTGAGGACCTGCTGGTGCCAGTTTGCACAGATTTGGAGTTGATTCGCTAATTTCGTTAATCATGTTTAAATTGAGTTCATCACCAGCTTCGTTTGCTATTGCAAGCAGGTGAAGCACGGAGTTTGTGGAGCATCCCAATGCCATATCCAGCCTTAATGCGTTATGGAAGGCGTCTTTTGTGAGG
>JAAYLF010000344.1 GCA_012522035.1 Clostridiaceae bacterium | reverse complement strand
GAAACAACCATCAGTATGGCAACTGCCAGAAACACCAATGTATAGCTGGGATTTTCCTTATCTGGAACAAGAAGGCGTATACACACAAGAGTGTATATGCCGCCCAGTGCACCCATTAGGTTGATTATTGCGTTGGCCTTGCTGCGGTGCCTTTTTGGTGTAAGATCTGGCATCAGGGCAACAGCAGGGGACCTGTAGGAGCCCATCGCCAACAATACAAGACCCAAGGCAATGAAGAACATAATGAGGCTGTTTTTGTTGCTGGCAACAGGCAGAAACATCATGAGAATTACTGCAAACACTGTTCCCAATATTATGTAAGGTGTTCTTTTGCCATAGCGGGTGTTGGTTCTGTCAGAGAGGGAACCAAAAAAGGGCAACAGGAACAGAGCAAGTATGTTGTCCAATGCCATGATTGAATTTGTAGCAGCATCGCGCAGGCCGAATGATTCCTTTAGCATGAGTGGAATGATGTTGTCGAAAACCTGCCAGAACGCACATATGGAGAAAAATGCAAGCCCTATTAAAATCGTCCGTCCATAGTTAAGCTTTTTCATGATTTACCTCCGGATGTTTAATATCGGAAGTATATAATATTTGATTCAAAATGGCAAGTTGTGTTTAATATTCACACTACATCCTTGTTGTTCCTAAGTTTTCTCTTCTTGAAAAGAAAATACACTACAACGGAACCTATTGTTACAAAGCCTGTGAACACCAGCGCAGTTATAAATGCTGGGGAATCAGGATTATCCATATGCGCTCCTACAAAGGTTACAGATACAAGATATGGAATTGCTGCTACCAGTGAGCTTGATATGTATGTTTTAAAAGGGACGCCAACTGCGCCAAGAAGCATGCTTCTCATGTCTCCCGGAAGAACATTGACGGTACGAACCAAAAAAGAATACATCCAGGAATCGCTTTTGTCCGGTGCTATGTATTTTTTTGATTTTGGGTACTTGGTTATTATCTTGTCAATAATCTCCTGGCCTGACAGTCTTCCAAGAAAATAGGGGATGGAAACACATACTCCGATACCAATGAAATTGATAACAAGAGCAAAAGGCGGAGGATATATAGCCCCCACGGCAAGATACAGTATGGTCACCGGGAAGAATATCACCAAGGATTTCAATGCAAAAAGCACCATAAGTACAAAGAATGCCATTAATGGATTGTCTGGTGTAAATGAAAGTATGTCATCTATTGTAAGGTGTCTGAAATCGGTGTACCAAATTACTGCCAGCAGTATTATTGCTGCAAAAGGCGTTATTCTTGTCAGCCATAAGGATACGGAAGCCATTACTTTACGGTTGAACTTCATTACAATCTCCTTCATAAATTACATTACAATACTAAATTATATCATATTCGGTTTAATAAACAATAACCCGTGCAAACAATGAAAGTTTGCACGGGCTGTAACAAGGAGATATAAGAAAAAACCAGCTATTTTTGGGATTTTTTCTTTCTTATCAATATCACAACAACGATTATCACTACTACCGGTAAAAGGAAAGGCAAAAGCCAAACCAGAACAACAATTGCATACTTTGCAAGGGTAATAATGGCATTTATTGATGATTTGAAGGTCTTTTTAAGGAGTGCTCCAAAACCTGTCTCCACACTGTCAACCTCTTCAAGGGAGACTTCTATGGTTGCAAAGCTTACCAGGTTGTTCAGTTCATTCAACCTGGTGGTTAATTTTTCTATCCTGGTTCTTATCGTACCCAGCTGCTCTTCAAGTTTCAGTATCTCATCCAGTGTTTGTGCCTGATTCAATAATTCAAGAAGCCTCTCTTCCTGAACTCTCAGGGCATTCAGTTCAGCTTGGGTATCGTAATACTCAATGGTTACATCTTTTCCCTGCTGACTTTGGTAAGTTACCCTGCCTGAATTCTTTGTAAAGTTGACAAAGACATCAAGCTCTTCAACGGGGACGCGGAATATAAAGTCTGCATTATCCTTGCGAATACTGGAGTACTCTATATATCCTCCCAGTTCAGAGACTTTTTTGGTGAAGGCTTCCACTGTCGTGTCAAGGTTATCCGTTTCTATGTCATATCTGGCCTTGATGATTATCTTGCGCTCAGTAGAATTGCCTGTGGTGTTTTCAATTACTTCTTCATCTCCGATGTATTCACCGGGGCTTTTGCTTGCGGAACAAGCAAAAGCAGAAACGACAATAATCAATGAAAATAAAACGACTGCTATTCTCTTTATCATATTAATGACCCCGCCTTTTTTTTGATTATACCAGACTTTGTTAAATAATAAATATAATATATGTTAACTGTATGTTAAAATTTAACAATTTAAAGATGGTGCGGATTGAAGTATAATGTAAAAGAACAAAAGTATTGGAGGAAGCAAGTTGAGAGAATTTGACCAACTGGCCTCTATGGCAAAAGATGACGAGGAAAAACTGGAACAACTTATACATAAATGCGAGTTTTTCATTATGAAGACGGCATCCAAAGTTTCTAAAAGGTACATAAGCAAAGAGGATGACGAGTTTCAGGTTGCCCTTTTGGGGTTTGCTGAAGCTGTCAGTGAATATGAAATGGATAAGGGCAGTTTCTTTTCATATGCGGAGCTGGTAATGAGAAGACGTCTTATCGACTATTTCAGGTCTCAGGCAAAATATGCCGTGGAGTTTAGTGTAAGCCCGTATGTCTTTTCTTCCGATGTGGAAGAAACGGATATGCAGGTATACAAGGCTGTAAACGAATCCCTTGTTTATGAGGAGGATAATACTTCTCATGATATAAAAGACGAGATTGCATCTCTGAAGGAAGTTTTAAAGAAATACGGTTTTTCCTTCATGGACCTGGCAGATTGTTCCCCGAAGGCGGAAAAGACTAAAAAGCAGTGTGCGCTTGCATGCATATTCATGCTGGATAATCCGATGTTGGTGGAAAACATGCGCACAACAAAGCAGTTTCCATTAAAAATTATTCAAAATAACTGCAATGTATCCCGAAAAACATTGGAGCGGCATCGAAAATACTTAATAGCCGCAGTAGAGATATTGTCCGGGAATTTCCCGTACATGAAAGAATACCTGAGATATATAGAAGAGGTGCGAAGAAATGAAAGCGGTCGTTCTTGATATAGAAGAGAAGCAAGCTGTATTGCTGAACCAGGACGGAATGTTTGTCAGGGTTAAAAATAGGAATTATGAAATTGGCCAGACTGTGGAACTATTACCAAGTACAAAGAGATTCAG
>JAAYLF010000343.1 GCA_012522035.1 Clostridiaceae bacterium | reverse complement strand
TTGAGTGCAGGATCATAATAATTGTTCATATTGTCAAAACCGTAAACTTCTACGCCATTATCCAAAAGCCTTTTGCACAAATGAAAACCTATGAAACCAGCAGCACCAGTAACCACTATTCTTTTGCTTGTATCAATCTTCCTTTTCATATACCGCTCCTTCATTTTTAAAACATAAGTATATTATATCTCAATCAAAGAAAAATTCAAATCATTTTCATTAGTGCCCTGCCTATGTCATGCAAATACCTTGCAGTGGCTAGAAGCAATTCCTCTGGAATACCTCTATAGAAGCTATCAGCTTCAAAGGTAAAATCACCTGTATAACCAATATCAGCCAACGCCCTTGTTATGGCATTCCAGTCCATTACTCCAAAGTAAGGCGCAGTATGGATGTCGTTTGCGCCATCATTGTCATGCACATGAAGGGATGTAAGTCTGTCGCTTCCTAAAATCCTAATCATGTTCGCAGCATCCTCACCCACCAGTCCGCAATGTCCCAAATCGAGACAGACAGTGAAGTACTTTTTATCAAGTGCATCCACGTACTCAGCCAGCTCTTCAGCAGTACTGCATACGTTTGGAATTATCTTCTTTGCAACACCATCGTAACCCCACATGTTTTCAAGAGCAACTTTAACATTGTACCTCTCGCAATATGGGAGAAGACGGTTATAGAAGTCGAGGTTGTACCGTTTCTTTTCCTCCTGGTTGGATATGTCAGTTGGGTGAACAACAACAATGCCAATTTCAAGTATATTACAAATCTCCATCGCTCTCACTATGGCTTTGAACATCTTTTTGTTGTATTCCTCGTCATTTTCCTTGCAGGATGGAAACGGAGCGTGAGCCTGATTGAAAACAACGCCGTTTTCATTTGCCGTCTTTTTAATGTTTTCAATATATGCGTTTCCTTCTGTATTAAGCGGATCATTCGCATTTCCCAGAGAAAACATTGAAAAGTCAAGAGCGTCAAAACCTGCTTCACACAACATTCTAATTCCCTTTTCCATTCCAAAGCGGTTGGTAAGGTATTCCGTTTGAGTTGATAATAGCATTTATCTCTTCCTTTCTAAAAAACTATAACTATTTTAGACCGTTTGACTTTCATATGCAAGAGAAAATAGTTGATAGGACAAGTACTAGGCAATATAATAGTTGTAAGGAAACTTGAACTAAAACTAAAAAGGAGGCGCTGTTATGCTTAGAAGGACTTTTGCTATTGCATCCATACTGACTTTGGTATTGCTTTTTAACATTACCATTTGCGCAAACGAGCTTCCATACGACCTTGAAATCAAGTACGGCAAGGACACTACAATAACTGTCAAGGTATTGGAAGACTTTTTGGAATCTGAAATTGACTACACCCATGTATGGCGTGACGGGACCGTGAACCTTGAGGATGGAAAGATAATTTGCGAGGGAGTTGTCATATCCGACTCATACCTGATTTCCGTACCTAAGGCAAACGAGCACAAGGAACTGTATCAGAATGCAAAGTATTGGGGCTTTGAAATTAAAAACGCATGCGACGGCGACATCTATTACATGTTCCAAATGAGATTGAACGATCAAAAAATATTATTGTCCCCCTTTACGGGTGATGACATCATCTTGGTGGATAAGCACGGTTTTGTGCACGAAATTGTGTTTTCAGACGCACCCCAATGCTACTTGAGATACGGCTTTATAATCCCAGAGAATTTTGACGGATACGTTTTGTTCCCAACAAACAAGCTTATTCTATTCTACGACGATCTAACCAATTGGGAAGAATCCGAAGGAATGTGGGATCCATCACTGACTTTGGAAGGCATTGGCGCCCATGTCAGCATAGGACAAAATCCCATTCCATCAGTAGACTCATCATATGTAGAATTCCACATAGACAACTTTATTGTCTTTGACGGCGAGTTCCCTGAGTACGAAGTCCCGAATACACCGGAACCAACCGCTACTCCAACACCAACTCCAACTCCGGAAAAAACACCAACTCCTGAAAAGACACAAACTCAAAAACCAACACAAGATAACAAAGAGAACAACTTCCCTGTCTGGATACCTATTGTAATTGCCGCAGTTATAATTGTTGGAGTTGTAATTTTAGTCATTCTTAAAACCTCCAAGAAAAATTAAAGGCATGGGCTCTGCCCATGTCTTTAATTAATCAAACCAGTATCTTTCATACTTCTTGAAAGCCTCGCATACATAAGCCACCGCATCCGGCGGAGTCGGCGGATATATTCCGTATATGAACTCAAGGCCGCCTTTTTCAGAACCCAATTCCTTGATCTCATACTCTATCAGATTAAATATTTCATTCCTGTTTGCATAAGGAGTAATCTTTGCCCTGTCAAGGTCCAGCCTTATACAGCACTTCCCCTTAAGTAACCTTTTTATATTCTCTATCCCATTGCACAAATCCTGCGGATTTATAATATCCATGCCAACGGATATCAAATCCTCCATAATATCAACAATATAGCCGTCACTGTGTATAGCAGTAAGCACACCGTTTTCCCTGCACAAGGACGTTATCTTTTTATATGAGGGCATTATGTATTTTAAAAACATGTCTCTGCTAATAACCATTGAATTCTCACTTCCCAAATCTTCAGGTACTTCCATGAGATCCACTTTTGCATCGCAGTAGTGCCTTACAATTTTCAAGTTTTCCTTGTCAATCATTTCAATAAGTTCAAACAGCTTGGGCTCCTCGTCAAACATGTCAACCATAACATTTTCAAACCCTCTTAGATATTGAAGCCTCAAAAACAAAAAGCCGTGGACCAGATAGCCACTGGTTAAAACACCCATCTCTTTCTGCTTTCTCAAATTCTCTTTCACAGCATTCCAGTCGATCCTACCTCCTCGGTCCATCCATTCATTTGCGTCCGGAGGAGTGTAGGTATCAAACTTGTTCCATGTGTCAAGAGGATGGTCTGTAACAAAACCCTCAAGGCCATGGTAGGTGTAGTTCCAGACATATCCCCAGGCATCCTTTTCCCTGCGTGAACATTTTCCATCCCCATACACCGAGTAGTCAATACTGCCCTTTTGGAATGGACCAAAATATTCAGGATACTTTACAATCACATCCTCAAGCTCACCCTTGTACTCAATCAAGGAAGCCAGATTGCAGTGGATGGAAATTGGCATCCATGCAGGATTATTGAAAGTTGTATTTCTAATGTAGTTCTCTCTGTGTGTCATGAAATCACCATCTTGTCTTGAATTTATAAACAATAACCTTAATCAATACTAAAGCTATCATTACAGAAATCATTATTGCAGCGAGGATAAAAGAGTTTTCCACATTGCCTATATTTAAGGCAAAGCAGAATCTTCCTCCTGGAGCGCAGTCACCATCGGTGTAGAAGGAATAAATATCACCATCCACACAGTTATTGTCCGCCCACTTAAAGGAAAAGGATGGAATATCTTCATTCTGATATATGACCTTTCTGGGAATTGCAATCTGCAGTACATTATCCTTAATTGAATAATCCGCCTCGAAAACCTTTTCCCAGTTCCATCCTCCAATGGACCTCTCCACATAGCACTTGTCCTGAGGACTTGTTCTGTTTACAACAAACTCAAAACCTTCCCAGTTGGGAGTTACACCTGTAAAATCCACATCTATAAACAGTCTCATCCAGGCTTCATCGTTTTTGTCAGTCAAGGCATTTACAGTTTCCACATAGAAGTATATGTACTCGTCATCAAAAGCAACCTTGGAGCTTTTTATGTCGTTCCTCATTGTATCACTTTTATAATACGTTCCAATATACCCTGCGTGATCTCTTTTCTTTGTATTGTTCGTATAATGATTGAAAACAGCTTCTACATTATCCCACTGCCTTATATCCCCAAATATATCTATTGTATTCTTCCTTTTATACGTATCAGGCCTGCTTACACCCTTGAACCTTCGAACATTTGCAACCAGCTGGTAGTAATAGTTGTCTTTAAGTTCTCCATTGGAGGGCTCGATATCTCTTGAAAACTCGTCATTGAATTGATCCGGGAAGGCGTTCTCATAACCTCCCCACTCCTCATGCCTTATAGCTACCCATTCATTCCAGCCTGTGACAAACACAATCTTCGGATTCTCCTCTATAACATAATCCCACTGTTCCTGTATAAATATGCCATACTTTATCGCATTTTCCATTTTGCTGTGAACAAGTGTTGTCTTGCCACCGTATGTGTATGAGCTTTCATATCCGCTGTGGGAAAAGGCCCTGCCCCAAGCATCAGGATTGTTCATGGGGCCTCCATGATTTATTGCGATACTTATGGGCATCTGCTCATACACACCATTCTTCTTTACATATCCTTTGTTGGGATAGTAGCCCGACCATCCCCAGGAATAATTCTCATCCAGCGGCCATATTCCTTCTGCGTATGGATATCGGAATGTAAAGAATTCAAGTATTTCGCTGCCCATATCATCGTATTCAGGAATTGTGTGAGGATATGCCCACATAAGCGGCTTTCCTTCCCAGTAAAACCAAAGGTCATTGTAAAGACCGGGTCTATACAGTTCTGTATACAGTTGTTTTACAAGATTCCATGTGGCGTCAATTGGAGCAAAGTTTGACATAAATGTTATCTTTGGCACCCTGACTCCGTCCTTCTTCGCTTCAGAAAACACCTTTAGCAAAGTCATGTAGGATTCCGTCCAGGTATAGGAGCCGTTTGTACAGTCAAAAGCAATAAAATCGATACCCGCATCCGCCAGCATTTCTGCATGCTTTCTCAAAACATACTCATCATTGGTGGAATAGTATCCAAAAAGAGGCTCGTTCCAATGGTGATATCCGGAATAGCCTTCCCACGCCCTGTGTTTAAAATCATTTATTGCTTCAGGATACTTTTTGATTATCTCTGTAATATTTCTTGCTCTACTTGCCTTTGAAAGCTCACCATGCCAAGTCCAGTAAAAAATGCCAACAATTCTGTCATTTTTGCCCTTTTTAATGTTTGAATACAAAGGCAGTGTTCTGCCAAGACCATCCACTCCAGTCCATGTATCCGGCTTTATTCTTTCAGCAAATTCATCCATCTTGTATTCAGGCTCGGGCATTGGCGTATGTTTTGGAGGGTGAAAAGAGGACAACTGCTCAAGGTCCTTTTCCGGTTTGCTTGTGTAGTAAAGCTTTACATCAATACTGCCTCCTTCAACATATCCGTTTCGGTACAAATCCACCTGCGAGCGTTTGTACTGGCTTTTCCTCAGTATTGCAGTTCCTGCAACAACTTCAACTTCCAATAAATATTCGCCTTTTTCTTTTTCATTAAAATCAAACGATGCATACGACTTGTTTAGACTTGAAAACTCTCTTGATTCAAGAGCCTCCTGTCCTTCAGGCAATTTTCCTTCCCACCTGTACAAGGAAACCTTGACTTTACTACTTCCTTTTACTGATACAAAAAATATGTCAAGCTTGTCAAAGGAATTGGATGCATGAAACCTTACTGAAAACCTTTCCCTTTCCGATAAGGTTAAATTGAAATCATTCTTTACAGTATCAGTAAAGAAACTCACTACAGTATCATCTGCGCTATATACAAAAATCACGGACACAAGAAACACAATCAAAGCAATAAATATCAGTTTCTTTCGCATATTGCACACCCCTTCTCCTAAACATGATTATACAGAGAGCCAAATCCTGTGTCAAAGTTTAATTACGTGACCGCGTCATTTTCTTCTAGGTTTAAAGGATATAGTATTAGCTGCTTTTTTGACCCTTTAAATATGCTTAATACTTTGTGATGCTTACAGTATATCACGATGTAAATTAACCTGCAAGAGCATATTCATTGCATTACTTCAAGTCCGGTTGGTAGAGCCAAGTCAAGAGCCACTTCGTTTCTTCTCTTGACTTGGCTCTTCTGATATGCTAAACGAGAGCATCGACGGGCTGAAGGGAAGATTGATACAAGGATAAAACCACAAGAGCCCTTTAATTAACATTTTAGCATATCAGACCCCGCCCTCATCCTATGCCTAAGAGATTCAATCTCGGAGCATCTGCTAAAAATTGATACAAAGAGGGAATTTAGCGAGTTTAAGTACTGAGCTGTAAAAAGCCAATTGTTATTTTGGTAGCCCAAAATAACCACATATAGAAGTGGCTATAAAGACAAACAAAATTTTGATATCTATTTAATGCAATCAGACGTTGAATATAAGCATTTTCGCCTTTACTCGGACGTTTTAAATTTCCATTAAAGACAACTAAGAAATATGTGCAAGCGATTTAAGGAACTTATTGTCTTTTTTTCGCGGTATATATTTATTTATATCAAAATTCATATAATAAGTAGGCGGAGCTAGACGCTTACGCATCTCAATTACCTTTGATTTATGCTTTTCTACCGATGGGTTTGTCTGCACAAAATGCTTTTCTTCGAGCGCTCCTCCGTTAAGCAAATACATCCTTAGCTGAGTAATTGTTTCTAATCCTTCTGCGCTCCATGCGAGCGGTT
>JAAYLF010000342.1 GCA_012522035.1 Clostridiaceae bacterium | reverse complement strand
CTCGGACACGTGTATAAGAGGCAGGTATAGAACCAGTGATAGAAGCATTTTGAACTCCCTATCACTTGACTATGGCCAGTTTACTATTCAAAACATAGAGTGTCTTAGTAATACATCAGCATCACATTTTTGAATCATACTCAACTTGTGGTTAAATACAGACACTACCAATCCTATTTCGTTTTCGATTAAATAATCCTTGTCCTTTACGACATCTTCATAGCTGTCGCTTTTTGCAATACAGATATCGAGATTAAACCAGCGGTATTTTATGTCAGCCATTGTATTCCCCACTTCAACAGACTTTTCCATTAAATTATACTTTATCCTAGGTTTATTATCAATCCATATTATTTATACCTAATTTCCATGTAAAAATTGGCAACCCTGCGCTAGTTATTGACACAATTCGATTTGTATGGTAGTTTTCGAGTATAACCATTTTAGAAAGGTGCAGCACAAATGTCAGAAATAAAGTATGAGGTTTATACTTTTGACGAACCAAACATTCCATATATTATAACTATAAACCAACTGGGTGAAAATTACGACAAAAGGGAAACATTCTTGAGCTGGCATGAAAACCTTGAGATAATACATATTTTATCAGGGACTGCCAACGTAATCTCCGATGGCGAGTCCATAACCTCATGCACTAATGAAACTGTAATTATCAACACTGACACGCTTCACAAGATTATTGCTGCAAGCAATAACTTAAGCTATATGAGCATAGTAGTGGAGAATGAATTTTTATCAGGTATTTTCCACACTGACATAAACTCTTTGTGGTTCAACGAACATATTCCAGAAGAACAACTTGTGTCAGATATTATAAATCGTATTATTAATGAAAACAAAAACAAACATCTTCTTTATGATTCAGTTATTAAATCACTGATTATAGAGCTTTTGGTAACTCTTTTCAGACAACACGTAACCTACAGAAGTGTAAAAGAAAGCAGCAATAAAATGATAAGGCAGAAAGACACCCTTATAAACGCCCTTATATATATCCGAGAAAACTTCACAAAGGATATATCCATAGACGAACTGAGCAGTCTTTCAGGACTAAGCAGAAGCTACTTCTGCACTTCATTCAAGGAACTGACCTCCATGACCGCCATTAATTATATAAACACATTAAGATGCAAGTATGCAAAGTCTCTTCTGATGACAAAAAAGTACACAATTTCAGAAGTATCATATATGTGTGGTTTTAACAACATTTCATATTTTAACAAGACTTTCAAGAAGCATTATGGCATAACACCATCAAAACTGTATGAGAGTACCGATACAACCAAAAACAAATATTCATTTATAAAAATAGAAAACAAATTTGGTCAATGGCCTGAAAAGATAGACAAACCATATTATAAATCAAAAGTTGGGACCACTTTTGCAACCTGGTGGACAGAGCCAACATCACCTACTCATGAGCACTGGTACGCAAAAAACTTCAACAGACTAAAGCCAGTCGAGTACGACTACTACTCCTGTGGAGACCCAGAGTACCTGGCCAATGTTTTTGAGAGGATGAAAAATATTGGCATAGACTTTGTCTTGCTTGATGACAACAATCCCCACTGGAACGATTTTGGCTATATTGCAAGAAATATTAATATATGCTTTGAAACAGCACGCAGTATGAAAAACAATGCTCCCAAACTTGCAATATTAACAGGTCATCCCTTGATTGAGGGAAAAATGGACGTACTCCAATATTCCATTGATATGTATTATTATGATTATGTGAGCAAGTTTCCGGAGACGTATTACAACTGGAAGGACAAACCCCTCCTTGTATTGAATGTGGCCCGCGAAATTGACAAGATTGGTTCATATTACGATGACAGATTTACAATAAGGTATGGAACAGGTCTTGTAAGACAGCAAAAGTTCATAAAGGATCTGGAAACTGAAAAACAGGAGTTTGTAATGTCGATATTGTCGCAAACAGGCAACTGGGCAAGAGTTTTTGATGCGCCAAACCCTAATCCTGAAATAATTGGTGTGAATCCAGGCTACAGCAAAGTACATTCTGGCATCGACGGCTACTATATTCCAAGAGAAAACGGAAAAACCTATATGAATATGTGGCTTGAGGCAATAAAGAGCAACAGGGAGGTCATCCTTATAGGTTCATACAATATCCACCCCGAAGAAACAGGATGGGAAGCAGTAAAACCAATTCGAAAAATTTCCACTGACAATGACGACCCATACAAGGATCCATTTCTGTATGAAAAAATAACTGAAGCATATCTTGCATTAAGATATGGCTTTATTGAAGGGTTTAAATATAGGGAAGAAAGCAGTACAGAAGTTTATCTGTACTGCGAAAATAAACTGGTAAAGCATTCAAGCAATGATAATGATTTGGTAATTGTAATTCCTGATGGTTACTTTGACTGGAAATCAAAGCACTAGTTGGTTTCATCCAAGGGGAATACTATGGAAATGAGCCCGTCTTTTGAAACATAGTGGGTTTCCACTCCCAGTTTTATCATGTATTTATGCAATGTAATAGTTTCCCAAGGACCGGTGTTGTAACCTTTGCCCTGGTCGTTATTCCAAAGCCAATCAGGTGTTGGCCACAGGCAAATCTTTGGGGCAATCTTGTTGTACACATTGTACCTTACGCCATTTGAACCATGATGTGCCATCTGGACGATGTCGCTTTTCAGGTCGTCTCCGTAACATTGAAGCAGTATGTCACCAGCCTCGTAGCCCAGATCACCAAGGAAAAGGATTGATGTTCCCTCAACATGGAACCTAAACACGGTGCTACTATTGTTAAGAAAACCGCTCTTTATTTCCGGCATGTAAACAAAAAGCACTTCAACCTCAACACTACCAATGGTTATCCTGTCACCAACCTGTACCTCATGTATTTCGGTTTTATCCTTAATTAGCTCAAATGCTGCATTAATGCGCTTGATAGTATGTGCCTCTACTCTTTCATACCTGTCCACATCCTCCACAGGTGGAAAATGATGGTATACGTTGCTAATGGTGACCGTATCATCTTCTATCACTTTGGTAAAAACGTCAGTATGATCCGAGTGGGCGTGGGAAAGAAACCAGTGATCAACATGAGGTTTATCTACCTTTGTCAAATCCTTGAGGAAATCGAGGAAGTATTCAGTGTCTCCTTCGTTTCCTCCGTCCAATACTATAATTTTATTGTCTTTTGTCTGTATAACATAAGACATCATTTGTAATCTATTCGGTGTACTTTCTGGAAGTTGGTACATTGTAGTGTTCCCTTCATATGGTACAGGTGTTGGATCGGCCTGCCCGCCTTTTGAGCAAGCCGTCAAAAATCCCAACACAAGTACAAGCATCAAACATAATGCCTTTTTAATTCTCATTCTAATTACCTTTCTTTTCTTTTACGCACAATAATAAAAACAACTACCAGAACAACAATTATGGCAACTGGAATTACAACATAAAGCCATGTCATATTCTCTATATCCTTCTCATCCGTTGTTGTTGATTCTGTCTGTTTTGGAGCTTCTGTTTCCTCTGGCGCTTCAGTTGGCTCAGCAGTTGGTGCTGGTGTAGGCTGATTTGCCTTAGCGTACTCCTCTTCAAAAGCAACCCTGTCAAAATCTCCATCCCACTCCAATGCATGTTCGGGCTGTAAAAAGAAGGCTATTCCCTTCACTACATACTCAACATCCAAACAAACATCAAACAAATCAAGTCGGAGTCTATCTGGTATTGAGGTCCAGTAGCTATTCTGGCTCATATCAAATACTAGAACCTGCCAGTCGTCAGTTGCCTTGTATCCTTCTGTTCCGGGTGCCCATGTTTCATTTCCTGCGAAATAGTCTGTCCAGTCAGGATGGCCAACCCGTGCAAATGTAGGGTCCTGGACCGTTCTAAAGAACAACTCAGGCTGATTTACCGCATCGGGATGTTTGATTGCAACGTCAGTCTTAATAACCAACGCTATTGCCTGTACTTCTTCGCAGAAAATATCTGACAACCTATCGTGCGATACAGGGAAGTAGAAATATGGGTCGGATAAAGGATCATTGATTTCGCCTGCCATCTTAACAATAATCCCTTCCTTGTTATCTATAAGTTCCACACCGTGAGGATTACCATCTGAAGTCATGTCGGCTGCTGCACCTTCGTAATCAAATGTCATCCAAATATATGGCATTTTTTCATAATATTCATCATCATGCTCATATTCATTTTCTTCTGCATTAACAAAAACGAAGGATAACAAGAATATAAAGAGTATGAAAAAAGCTAGTTTCTTCTTCACTTAAATTCCTCCTGAAATTATTATGTATATGTACAAAGAACTTTGCGTAAATTACGCAAAGTCCTCAACAAAACGTTTGATTCTATCATTTAAAATGAGGTAACGCTCTTACGCTTCAATACAACAGCTGCCATAAGAAACATTGCGAATGCTGTCATGAATACAGTACTGTCGGAAGTAGGTGGGTTCTGTGATGCTTCTACCAATGTGAAGTTTGCAAAAGCACCTTCGTTATACGCACCGTCTACAAAGTATGAAACTCTATACTCTCCAGGAGCAAGTCCTTCAGTGCTGATTGTTACTGTACCTTCTGTAGCTGCTGTTTCTCCTGGTGTTTCATCTGAATTGTTGTTTGCATACTTCCATGCTTTTTCTTCAGCAGTGTATTCGGTGTAATCCTTGCCTTCGGGATATATTGCTATCCATGCCGACTCATTACCAGTTGCATTGCTAAATGTTACTGTAACTGTTTCACCAACAACGTACTCGTCATTGTCCAGCGAGAGTACTGTTTCAGCATTAACAACCATTAATGAACTGAATATCATTACAATCACTAATAATACAACTAATTTAGACTTCATCGTTTTCCTCCTACAACTTGAATATTTGGTTATAACTAATATTATCACAATCGACTAAAATATACTTGCACTATTGTCTGAAAAAATTGTATTTTGTTTAACGTGCTATCTCAAATGCAACTGCAGTCATGTACTCAACCGTCACCTTGTTCTTCTCGAATGTATGAATGGATGGAAATTAATTAGCCAATTCTTAAGTTTTGGATATTGACATATCCTCTTTTTCGTACTATAATTATTTTGTTGTCAAAAAAATTGTGGAAAGATGGCTGAGTCTGGCTTAAGGCGCACGATTGGAAATCGTGTGTGGGCTAATACCCCACCGAGGGTTCGAATCCCTCTCTTTCCGCCAAAAAACGAGGCTTTGGAGTAAATCCCAAAGCCTCTTTTCTGTTAATGTCCCTTAAGTGTAACATTATCTGTATGAGATGCCTGACGATGACTGAATATGGAGAATCCGATTTCATCATTCAGTGCATTTTCTCCTGCCCAGAACATATTGTCATCCTTATCATACAAAAGCAGATCCGCACCATCAAGCACCGCCTTAAGGATAAGGTAATACTCTTCGTCGGTAGTGTTCATGTAGTAATAGATTTCATCACCGGTATCAACAACAGTAATCTTATGCTTCGTCGTAAACTCCTCCGGCACATTTATTTGAAAACACTTCTCTGCCCAGTGTTCTTTACCTTCAAAATTATCACCACCAGGATAAACAAAGGCAATATTTGTATGAGTAAAAGCCACCCAGAATCCACCAGGATATGCTGCATACCTCTCAGGTGGAACCCTTGCCCCAACCCAGTATGCTACGTGAGGTGCGCTTAATCTGCCAAATGTTGAGTAGTACTCCATTGAGAACTCATATTGATGGTGAAGTGTTCCAATGGCGTAATCATATTCAGGAGACAATGCAGTCCACTCTCTTGTAATATGCATCTCACCATCGATTATGTCTGCATTCTCACCCAGTACAACTACAAATTCATTTTCATCTATTTCACCATCGTCAAAATCTTCAAATATGAGTACTTCCGCCTCCTCTTGAGGATACCCCTTGTTTGTGATCGGCTTAAGAGTTGCCTTGGGTTCAGCCGTTGGCCCTTCTGTAGGAACGGCTGTAGGTTCTTGTGTAAGCTGAGGTGTCTGGGTTGCACTTGGTTCTTTGTCCTGCTTATTACATGACACTATGGTGAGTACCAACACCAATACCATCACCAGCAAAATGTGTTTTCTCATTTTCTCTCTCCTTTTACTTTTACTTTTTTATATATAAATATTGCAATTAGTATGACAAATACTACACCTAAAGTTTTCAGGACATAGTTAAGTTGTCCTAATGCCTTTGGTTTGTACTGAATGTCCGTGGTTGTGAATCTGAAGTTAAATCTGTCATTCGGTGCACAGTCGCCCAAATCCATGAATTGCATTACATTGCCTATGTTTGTGGAGTTGTCAGCCCATTTGAAATCGAATGAAAAATCATTCTCAGATATACCTAACAGTTCCTTTGAAACTTTAATAGTCAGGTTGTCACTTCCCATAAGGTAATCAGCTCTGCCAACAGTTTCAAACTCCCAACTATTGTTCACAAACTTCTCAACTATAACGATTTTTCCGTCACGACTTCTGTTTATGACAAAGTCATAACCTTCCCACCCAGTTTCATGGTTTTTATCTATGTCAACGAACAGGTTCATCCAGTTTTCCTCATCTACACTGATAATCCCCGATGCTGTCTTTACCATGAAATACAAGAAATAATCATCCTGAGTCACCTTTGCGTAATCAATATCATTTCTTCCCGTTGCATTGATATAACGGTATTGGGAACCCATTGAGTTAAAGTTACGAAAAGCTGTATCACCGACTGAATCCATGTACCTGTACTCAATTTTGTCCCATTGGCTCATAATTTTCTCATCAACCTGAAGTAAACGTTTCTCTCCTTCTTCAGCAATACCATCAAAGCTTATGCCATTCATATCCTTTACCCCTTTTATTGGTTCTATCCCTTTAAAAAGTCTAATGTGGTTTACCATTTGATAGTAGTAGTTGTCTCCAAAGCCTACACCATCTCTCACCTTCATTGGTTCTGCATTTCTTGAGAACTCCGGGTTGAACTGGTCAACAAAATGGTAATACGGAGTGCTTGTATGGCCTGTTCTCATATTTGGATAAGGGTTGGTCTGCTTGCCTGCAGTCCATTCATTCCATCCCGTAATCATTATAACATCGGGATCAGCCTTTAAGGCTTCTTGGAATTGTTCCTCGAAATGAAGGCCGTACTGTGCTTTACCCAAGCTAAAATCAAAGTCCTCTAGACCGGTCCCATAGTCAACATTGCCTTTAACATAACTTCTTCCCTTATGGGTCATTGCTGTTGCTGCTATGGAAACGCTCATCTGCTCTTTTACACCTTTGAAACTTCTACCATATGCTTGCTGCCACTCATCCAGCCAATCCCAGTATCCTGCATACTTCTTATCCTTTTCATATTTCCTTGATTGCCTTGCCCAGCTCTTTCTGACAGTAAACTTCTCAAGAAGTTTTCCAAACTCTCCACTGTTGTAGAACTCCTTTTCTGCTTCAGTCAGATTTGCGAACATCATTTCTTTCGTATATGTTCCAACAGTTTCTTCTGAAATTGTCCATACATCTCCATCAGGATCATCATTGTTGCCTAAAATCAAGGGTTTTCCGTCCCATTTGAACCACAACTCATCATATTCCGGATTGTTGAATACAAGGTCTTTCAACACATACAAGTCATGTACCAATACATGAGGCATATCCCCTGTCATAAACACAACTTGAGGAGTGTCTCCACCTTCTTTTCGAATTCTAAGCCAGGTTTCAAGCAAGGCTTGAAGCCCTTCTTCATAAACAATATTGTTTGAAAAATCGATAAATATGAAATCAATACCAGCAGCGTTAAACATATACGCATGCTTTCTATACACCCAAGTGTCAGTATTCAGATAATAGCCGAAATATGGTTCCGCCCAGTATATTCTCAAAGTATTCGGCAATATTGTTTTCAGTTCATCAAGACCCTGCTCCATAAATATTTTTGTGACATCATGAATTACATGTTCACGCTCGTCTGCATGATTCAGGAAATAGAACAGACCAACATACTTGTTCTTCTTTCTGTTACCTGCTTCTACGTTGGTTGGTGTGGTCCTGTTCAGATCATCCGTTGCCACCTATGTTTCGTAATTGATTGATCTTTTGTCCCTTTCAGGAAAATACTGCTGTGTAACAACACTGTTCACATACTCTAAATCTTTGATATAACCTTTTAGATTCTCCACTGTTATCTTCCAGAAGCCAAACTGAGGTGTCCTGTCATTTCTTACCCGTTCACCTACAACATTTCCGAATGAATCTCTGACAGTTATATCTTCGTCATATGTATAATCCACATATGCTACCAACTTCTCACTTATATAAAGACTTATCTTGTTGAAAGTATTTACAATCCTGTATTCATGTTCTTCATCAAGATAAAGTTCATGCTTAATTTCCGCATAATTCCCTCCTAAATATATGAAAAGAGCCACAACCTATATTATCGAGCAGTTGCAGCTCTGTCTTACTTTACTAGCTATTACTCTTTTTAGCTTTTTCGACCATTTCAACTAGCAGCCTTCCAATATCATGCAGATATTTTGCACTCGCAGGAAGAAGTTCGTTAGGAAGTTTATGATAAAAACTGTCAGCCTCAAGCGTAAAATCACCGGAGTAATTGATTTCTGCAAGAGCGTTGGTAATAGAGGTCCAATCCATAGTTCCAAAATATGGAGCCGTATGGCGGTCAATGACAGCATCATTGTCATGAACATGAAGAGCTTTCAATCTGTCATTCCCCAGTTTTCTTATCATGCTTGCTGTATCCTGCCCAAACAAATGACAGTGTCCTGTATCAAGACATACTGTAAAGAATTTGTCATCAAGGGAATCTACAAGTTCCGATAACTGCTCTGCGGTTTGATAAAGGTGGTTGTTTTCCAATGCAATCTTCACATTGTATTTCTCACAGTATGGTATGAGGCTGTTGAAGAACTCTACGTTCTTCTGCATCACTTCTTGTGCGTTTGACCAATCTATGGGATGAACAACAACAATTCCAATTTCCAGTATGCAGCATATTTCCATCGATCTAACAATTGCTTTAAACATCCTTTTATTGAACTCCTCGTCCCCTTCTTTAAAAGATGGAAACGGGGCATGGGCCTGGTTGAAATAAACGCCATACCCATCTACAATCTTTTTAATTTTTTCAACATACTTGTTACCTTCAGTATGCAGCGGATCCTTTTCATTTGCAAGACAGAACATTGTGAAGTCTAGTGCATCATATCCAGTTTCGCATAATAGCCTGATTGCCTTTTCCAAACCCAAACGGTATGACAGATAATCCGTTGGTGTTGACAAAATCATTTATCTCTTCCTTTCTAAATAAAAATACCCTATACTATCATTTTTAGAATCAGTTTTCAATATGGTTATCAGTTTACTCCTCTGAAACCTTTTCCGATAATTTCACTGGAATTTGTTATAATTATGAATGCTTCTGGATAATGTTCTTTTAGATATCTTCTCAGCTGTATTGCCTGCATTCTGTTCATCACGGTAACAACAACCTTTTTGTTCTCATTCGTATATCCTCCTACAGCATCAATAACGGTAGTGCTTCTCCTCAGTTTGGTGGTTATAAATTCGCTGATCGGGCCAGGATTCAATGTAATAATTGAAAAGCATTTTACTGTATTAATACTTTCAATAACGGTATCAACTATCATGGTCTTTGATAATAACCCCAATAACGAGAACAAACCAACCTTCACCCCGAATAAAAATGCACCCAGAGTAATTATCAAGTCTGATAAGAACAGTGCAAGACCAATGTTGATACTTGTGAACTTTCTTAATATCATTGCAATTATATCAGTTCCACCAGTGCTTCCATTTATATTAAACAGAATAGCAGAACCCACACCAGGTAAAAGTACAGCAAAAATCAGTTCAAGAAAGGGTTCATCAGTTAATGGCTGCCTCATTGGGATAAAAAATTCGAGCAGTAACAATGTGGCAGACATCGAGATTGAGCCAAGTACTATTTTCAAACCGCATTGCTTTCCCAAAACTAAAAAACCAAGGATCAACATCAAAATATTCAATGCAGATGCAATTATTGAAGCTGATTGGAGTTTGAAAAATCCGCTTAAAACAACGGAGATGCCAGTAACCCCTCCAGTTGAGAAGTTGTTTGGCATTTTGAAAAAATAAACACCAGTTGCAACAAGTG
>JAAYLF010000341.1 GCA_012522035.1 Clostridiaceae bacterium | reverse complement strand
GATCTTATGAAGGCGGCAGGAGAGGACAATACTGCTAAACTGGTTGCAAAATACTTCAACTTTATTGGTGAAAAGGCCGTATACATGAATCCTAAAGATGCGGGCATGCTTTTGAGCAACGATTATGGAAATGCCAGAGTACTTAAAAAAACGTATGACAATCTTGCAAAGCTAAGAGACATGGAGGAGCTTGTCATTTTCCCCGGATTTTTTGGATACTCTGAGGACGGAGAAGTGGTAACCTTCTCAAGAGGAGGATCGGATGTAACCGGTTCAGTAATAGCTGCGGCCGTCAATGCCACCGTGTATGAGAACTTTACCGATGTGGATTATGTATTCTGTGCAAACCCAAAGGTTATAAAGGATCCGAAACCCATTTCATATTTTACTTATGAAGAGATGCGTGAGCTTTCCTATGCAGGTTTCAATGTTCTGCATGAGGAAACCCTTGAACCGGTTTACAGAAAGAAAATAGCGGTTAACATAAGGAATACAAACAATCCTCAATCACCAGGAACCATGATAGTTCCAGCTGAAAGAGCGGAAAGGGTTTCGGGAGAGAATCCCGTAGTTGGAATTGCTGCAGACAAGGGATTTATTACTGTGCATGTTGAAAAATACATGATGAACAGGGAAATTGGTTTTGGTAGAAGATTGCTTACAATCTTTGAGAAAGAGGGAGTTTCCTACGAGCATGCACCTTCCGGAATTGACAGTATTTCTGTTATTGTAAAAGAGAGGAATTGTCCAAAAGACAAACTTGAAAGAATAACCGATGCCATCAGGAAAGAGCTTGAGGTTGATGACGTGGTGGTTGAGCACGGCCTTGCGATTATAATGTTGGTTGGAAGAGGAATGTCAAGAACTGTTGGTATTGCCAGCAGGGCGACATCAGCCATTGCAAGGGCGAATGTGAACATCAGAATGATAAACCAGGGCTCGAGTGAAGTGAGCATAATGTTCGGAGTACATGAGGACGATGTGGAAAAATCATTGATTGCCCTATATGATGAGTTCTTTAGATAAAAAAAATACAGCTTGAAAGCTGTATTTTTTTATCTGGATTCTTTTCGAATCATTTTGAAAAACTTCGATACTTTTTTGTAAGTAAGCATCGTTAACAATGATATTACACCAAATTTCAAGAGGTTGAACGGTACAGTCGCAAACATTATCAGAGTTTTTAGATCTTTTATGCTTCCAGTTACCTTTGTTCCCATGCTGATAATGTCTTCCAGAGAGTAGGGTGTCAATAACACATATAGAGGTATCAACACATAATAGTTGAAAATTGCGCCTACTATTGTTGCTGCAACTGTTCCTGCTGTGCATCCGAGAAGAGCGCCTTTCTTTGTATGAAGGCGTTTGTAAATTAGGCCAGCAGTCAATATGTATGCAGAGCCAATAGCAAAGTCAGCCAAAAGACCAATACCCATGGATTGGTTGGAAATCAGCAGATGAACAAGATCCTTTATAAATTGAATGGTAACACCTGCTATGGGTCCCATTGCAAAGGTCCCTATGATTATTGGAAAGGTGCTGAAGTCCAGCTTGTAGAATCCCGGGAATATTGGTAGTGAAAACTCGAGAAACATGATAATGATTGCGATTGCCGACAAACAGGCAACTCTTGTGATGTAAAATACGGATTTGTTTCGGTTATTTTTTTGCATAAAAAAACACTCCTTCCATCCTGACTTTAACAGTCGGCTACGGAATCTCACCGTATCAACCCGTGTCTTTGACACAGGCTCGCGGGCTTTACCGCCGGTAAGGAATTTCACCTAACCCCGAAGCACCATCATTTTATATCTATAGTCTTATTATGTCAATAGAAGAGGAAATTTTTTTACACTTTGTTGACTTGATAATAATTACACAAGTAGTATAATAAGAGTTGAGTTTTATGACAAACAGGAGGCCATATGGGGATTAACGATCTCAGACATAGAATTGCGGGAAGGAAAATTGCTGTTTTGGGACTTTGCATTAGCAATTTTCCTTTAATTGAGTTTTTTCACAAAATGGGAGCGGGAAAAATTGTTGGTTTTGACCGTTCCGATTCTTGCGAGCTGAAGAAAAGGCTTGACGAACTTGCTTTGAGAATACCTTTTGAGTATTATCTGGGCGAGGATTATCTTTCATATTTGACTGATGATTTTGATGAAATATACAAAACACCTGTATTGAGACCCGATATTCCAGAGCTTGCTAGGGCAAGGGAAAGAGGAGCTTATGTAACCTCCGAAATGGAAGAGTTTTTAAAACATTGTCCTGCAAAAACATATGCGGTGACAGGCAGTGATGGAAAAACCACTACCACTACCATTCTTTATCTTCTTCTGAAGGAGGCTTTCAAAGATAAGGAAACAAGGGTATGGCTGGGAGGAAACATTGGCAAGCCTGTGCTGCCGCACTTGGAGGAGATTGACAAGGAAGACAGGGTGGTTCTGGAGTTGTCGAGTTTCCAGCTGCTTACAATGACAAAGAGTCCTGACGTGTCAGTTGTTACAAACGTTTCTCCAAATCATCTTGATGTACATAAATCATATGAGGAATATATTGAAGCCAAGAAAAACATATACAGGTTTCAAAATGGGGAAGGAGTGGTGGTTCTTAACTCGGGTAATGACGTTACCCTGGCAATGATGAACGAGGTTTTGGGAAAAACAAGAGCCTTTGGTTTTGGTATTGGTACATGGGATGGAGCTTACTCCCTTGATGGAAAACTGTATACGAAGGTCAATGGTGAAATCACAGAGATTATGGATACAAAGGATGTTTTGCTTCCGGGAAATCATAATCTGGAGAATTACATGGCTGCAATTGCTGCGGTATGTGATGTGGTTTCTCCCAAGGATATTTGCAATGTGGCAGCTACATTCAAAGGTGTTGAACACAGACTGGAATTTGTAAGGGAATTGAAGGGTGTCAAGTATTTCAACAGTTCAATTGATTCCAGTCCCAACAGGACAATGAATGCATTGAATGTTTTTAAGGATAAAGAGGTGGTGCTTATTGCAGGAGGAGCGGACAAGAAAATCCCGTTTGACTCATTGGGAAAGGCGCTGTTTGAAAAGGTTAGAGTGTTGATACTAACAGGTCCTACGGCAAAATTGATAGAAAATGCTGCGAGGGATGAGTATAGAAGGCGGGGGAAAGAGTACGATATTGTTACATATCATTGTCAGAACTATGAGGAGGCTGTAGAGTGTGCCTGCAAGGAGGCAAAAAGTGGGGAGGTTGTTCTTCTTTCTCCAGCAAGCACAAGTTTTGACATGTTTAAGAACTTTGAAGAAAGAGGAAAAACGTTCAAGTATTTAGTAAATAAACTGACTGTTTAGTTTTTTGGTGCTGTTTGTTTACATTTTAGTTATAATTATGAAAAATAGTGTTATTGACACTGTTGCACCAAAACTATATAATGTTTTTGTGGACTTTGCCCAATATTTTAGGGCTTGATACGTCTTATATCTTATATATAGTTTTTCAACAATAAAGTTTGGAAGGTTGGGCTTATGAATAAGAAAAAGAAACAGAAAATTGTTCGTTATTCAATTACAGCCAGTGTGGTTGTTCTTTTTGTTATTGCGATAATTATTTCGATTTTTACGAAAGATTTGGAAGCAGTGCAATTTGAACAAAAAAGAAACACTGATGTAATGGAATTTAATCCTTTTATTGAAAACGAGCGAAGATTGGATAATAGTTTTCTGGAATACGGAAAAGTGTTATCCAAATATTTGTCTGCCGGATATCCTTTATACAAAGGCAATCCACTGGAATTGCGAGGAATGGACTATATACCGGAGAAATCAACCATAAACAGTGATGTGAAGGCATTTACTGAAGCTTATGTGGTTGATGGAGAAGTTGTACTGGAAGCTGATCCAACAGCTGTGGTTACATCGACTTCAAAAGTGACTCTGGTGTACAACCTTGATGTTCCGGAAACTGCTTTGTACAATTTGGAATTGGTTTACGGATTGTTCAGCGGCAAGAGTGCCAACATGTTGATTGGTCTTACCATCAACGGCAAACAGCCGTTTATTGAGTCATCATACTTTGAGGTAAAGAGAATGTATGAGTTCTACGATTTTGACAAGTATGATGATGAAGGCAACCAAATCAGAGCAAAGCAAAGAGAAGTGTTTGGTTGGCAGAAGGCTGTACTGACACATCCGGGTGGGTTTTACAGGAATCCCTATTTGATTCTTCTTCAGAAGGGAACAAACTCCATAGAGATTTCCTTCTCTAGAGAAGCCGGTGTTATCAAGACCATATCCTTTGTAGCTCCCACTGTGAATCCTACATATGAAGAGTATCTGAATATGAATGGATTTTCAGAAGACAAGATTTATAAAGGGGAAGCAAAGCAGATCGAGCTTGAGGTTCCTGTATTGAAGAATGACATTACATTAAGATCTGAATGGAATGATGACTACTATTCATATCCACCATCATATGATTTGCTGCGCTACAATACTTTTGGCGGATCCAGATGGAAGGATGGTGGCACAGGTGCCAAATGGACTTTCGAAGTACCTGAGACCGGATGGTATCAGTTGTCTTTCAGATACAGCACACCTTTGACATATGTCGCTGCATACAGGGAAATAAAGATAGATGGTGCTATTCCATTTGAAGATTTGGAAGAGTATTGTTTCCCATATTCCGACGGTTGGGTTCTGAGACCTCTTATGGACAAGGATCAGAAGCCATTTATGTTCTATTTGGAAGAAGGAACGCACGAGATTGAAATAACTGCAAAGGTTGGTCCTTTGCGTCATGATATCCAAAGAATAGAAGAGTGCATAGATTCAATTTCTTCATTGGTAAGAAGAATAACCCAGCTTGTTGCTGCTACAAGACAGGCTGACGGTTCTTATGCGGTTCAGTCAAACATGGACTGGGATCTTCAGGAATACATCCCCGACATTGTTGAACTTCTCGAATCTTACAGCAAAAACTTCTATCAGATATATGAAAATATAAAAGATGCCAATGGCGGAAAAGCTCCGTACTACGGCTCTGCAATAAAGGTGGCTGCCGAGTTGTTCAAATCACTTGCAAAAGACACCGAGGAAGTACCAGGTGCCATAAATGAGATCAATGACACCATTGCCGGTATTTCAAATACGATTGTTGCTGCAAAAGAACAGCCTTTGGCGTTTGACTACATGCTTTTGTCCGACAAGGGTTATACACAGAAGGCAAGAAGCGGATTCTGGCAGAATCTTTATGTTGGTGCCAAGAAATTCTATTGGTCATTTGTAAAAGACTATTCTGCTATAGGTGCTCCTGTTATTGAGGACGAAGATATTGATAGTTATCCTACCATTTCAGTATACGTTGCAACCGGTCGTGAGCATGTTGAGATTCTTAGAAGACTGATAAGCGATGAGTTTACAAGAGACTATCGTATTAAAGTTGACGTTAACATGGTTGCTGGTGGTGTTGAAGGCCAGATAATGCTCAGATACGTTGCAGGAAACGCTCCAGACGTTGCTATCAGTGTTGGTGCGGGAACACCTTTTGAGTATGCGATAAGAGGTGCATTGTTGCCACTCAATCAGTTTGAAGGATTTGAAGAATTGAAGAAGAGCTATATCGATGATGCTTTTAATCCATACTTGTACAAGGGCAATTACTATGCATTCCCCGAGACACAGAACTGGTTTGCACTGTTCTACAGGACAGATATCATAGTTGACGAGCTTCAGTTAGACCCTCCTGACACATGGGAAGATGTTTATGAGATGCTGCCTATTCTGCAAGAGAAGGGATACGATTTCTACTATCCATATTCTCCAGCAAACTATATTCCTTTCCTGTTCCAGCATGGTGGGAACGTGTATGACGAACATGCTATGACTTCCTCGCTGGATTCTATTGAAGCATACAATGCATTCAAGGAATATGCAGATTTGTATATCAAGTACAAGATTCCATATGCTGCACACTTCTATCAGAGGTTCAGAAATGGAACCATACCCATTGGTATTGATGGTAACGCTTTCTTCAGCCAGCTGATGGTTGCGGCTCCAGAGTTGAAAGGAAAGTGGGACATGGCACCTATTCCTGGCCACAGGCTTGCAGATGGATCTGTTGTCAGGTATGCTGGCGGACTTGGTACTTGCAGCATAATTATAAGTTCGACAAAGCATCCGGAAGAAGCTTGGAAATTCATCCAGTGGTGGGCTTCCGATGAAGTTCAGATCAAGTATGGACAGGAAGTTGAGGCTACATTTGGTGTTGCTTCCAGATGGAATCCAGCAAATGTTGAGGCATTGAAGACACTTCCATACACTGAGAAGGAAATGAGCGTCATTCTGGAGCAGTGGAGTCATTTCAAAGAGGCTAACAATACCTTAGGTGGATACTATACACACAGATATCTGAATACAGCTCTGAACCAAACAATTCTGCAGGGCAAGAACGCAAGAATTGCATTGGAGGATGCTGTCAAGGAAATCAACAAAGAAATGCTGCGTAAGCAGAAAGAGTTTGGCATAACCGATTCCGTGTTGTATCCATCCGACTCATCAAATTAAGGGGGGTATATAATTAAATGAAGAAGGAAAAGAAAGAAAAGAATATGCGCCCAGCCGAACAAAAGCCCAAGAAGCGATTTTTCAATGTAGAAACGAGATTCGGATATACAATGCACGAGATATGGCGTTACAAACTGTCGTACGTCCTTGTGGCACCATTCTTCATACTGTTTACCATATTTACGTTGATTCCGCTTATTGCTTCTACAGTATTGAGCTTTACTTACTTTAACTTTTTGAATCCTCCTGTTTTTACAGGATGGGACAACTACGTATATTTGTTTGTAGATGACCCACTATTCCTGAAGGCATTTAACAACACCATGTTTTATGCCTTCATAGTAGGTCCTGTTGGATATATAGCATCATACTTCTTTGCATGGTTTATCAACCAGATACCTTCAAAGGTAAGACCATTCTACGTGTTGGCGTTTTATGCGCCATCACTTACCGCAGGTGTTGCGATGTCCGTTGTATGGCTGGTTATGTTTGCAGATGACAGCCAGGGATATTTGAACTCGATACTTATACAAATGGGTCTGATATACGAGCCGATACAGTGGCTTAAGGACGTTAACCTGATAATGCCTGTTATAATTATCATTTCATTATGGTCGAGCCTTGGAACAGGATTTTTGTCCTTCGTTGCAGGTTTCACAAACGTTGACAAAGAATTGTATGACGCAGCCGCTGTTGATGGTGTTGTTTCAAGATTCCAGCGTTTGATTTACATTGACATCCCACAGACTATGCCACAGCTTTTGTTTGCTGCCATACTGCAGATAACAGGTGCGTTTACGGTTGGTGCTATCAGCCAGCAAATTGTAGGACACCCAAGTCCTGAAGATGCAGGTTTGACAATCATGCTGCACTTGTCAGACTATTCTGGCCAGCGTTTTGAGCTTGGCTACGCAAGTGCGATAGCGGTGGTATTGACAGGTATCATAATACTGCTAGGTCGTACAGCATTTAAAGTATTTGGAGAGAAGGAGTGATAGGGAATGGCACAGACACATGTTGACATAGAACATCTAAAACGTGCGAGAAAGCGTAGAGACTATGGAGCTATAGCCATAACGATATTTCTATCAATAGGTGCTTTAGTATCGCTTCTGCCTCTTGTATACCTGGTCTGCCACGCTTTTAAACCCATGGAAGAATTGTTCCTGTATCCGCCAAGATTTTTCGTTAAGAGTCCAACTACGAAAAACTTTTCGGACCTTATGAACATTACTTCTGAAAGCCTGGTACCATTCAGCCGATATTTGTTCAATACGGTATTTATAACTGTTGCATATCTGTTTTTACTGGTATGGATAGGCACAATGGCATGCTATCCACTTTCAAAGCACAAATTCCCAGGACACAAGGCTTTGTTTACAACTGTAACAACCGCTCTTATGTTTGTTGCAGCCGCTGCAGGAATACCTCTGTATATCATTAATACCAGGCTTGGTCTTGTTGATACTTATTGGGTATACATTATTCCAGGACTGGCCAATCCTACATGTCTGTTCCTGCTGAAGCAGTTCCTTGATCAGGTGCCTGACAGTATCTTTGAGGCGGGCAAGATTGACGGAGCTTCCGAATGGCAGTTGTATACAAAGATTGCGCTGCCTCTGCTCAGAAATGCCCAGGCAACTGTTGTTATTCTTACATTTGGTGGAATTTGGGGAGATGCTGGTACTGCCACTACTTATATATATAGAGAGCAGTTCAAGACTCTGGCGTTTTTCATGACGACCATTGGTGGCGGTATCGCAAGAGCAGGTGCTCAGGCTGCTGCAGCCTTGATCATGACATTGCCTGGTATCATTATGTTTATCCTCCAGCAAAGCAGGGTTATGGATACTATGGCACATTCAGGTATTAAGTAAGGGAGGTTTAGAGAGAAATGAGGAGAAAAAAATTCATTTGTTTGGCAATTCTAGTTGCTTTAATTGTAACGTCTATCATCCCGGTTACTGCAGCCACACCTTACGCAAACTACTTTTTGACGGAAGATGGATGGGCTTTACCTACTCCCGCTGCTTATGTGCCAGATAAGATTATTGAGTTCAAGACTGTGGAGGAAGGGAAACTCAAGAATCCAAAGGATATTTTCATAGCTGAAAACGGCAATATTTATATAGCCGACTCAGGTAACAACAGAATTGTTGTTCTGAGTCCTGAGCATGAGTTCCTGTTTGATATAAAGGGCGAAGGTCCAAACGATCCATCCACACTTTCTGATCCGACATGTGTTTACGTCGATCCAGATGGAACAATTCTTGTTGTGGATGCAGGAAACAAGAGACTGGTTGAGTTTACCGAAAGAGGAAACTTCAGATACTCATATCTAACACCTGAAGATGAGCTTTTGGGAGAAGATTTCAGCTATCAGCCTCAAAAAGTTATCAAGGACAACAGAGGATATATATACGTTACATCTATTGGTGAATACCGAGGCATCATACTCCTTGGTCCTGATGGACAGTTTAGAAACTTCTTCGGAACCAACAGGGTCATACTGAGCTTCTGGGATGCCTTGGCTAGACTTCTTTGGTCTAGAGAAGACAGAAAGGGTCAGATAGTTAATCTGCCTTACACATTTTCAAATATATATATTAGTGAAGACCAGTACATTTACGCTACAACAACCAGTACTTCTGCACAGCTTAGAAAAATTAACTTTGCTGGTGCTGACGTTCTTTATGACGGTCGCAACTTTAACGACACAAGTATAACGCAAGGAGCAGGACAGTCTCAGGTTTTTGTAGACGTGACTGTTGACAAATACAACAACATGTACCTTATAGATTCTACTTATGGTCGAATCTATCAGTTTGACGAATGGGGTCAGAACCTGTTTGTATGGGGTTCATTGGGAACCGGTTACGGTCAGTACTCTCAGCCTACATCAATAGAGGTTGATGATCAGGGAAGGGTATACGTTGTAGACTCCAGAACAGGTGTTATAACCGTATTCAGACCTACGGAATATGCAAAGACGGTTCACAGTGCAAACAAGCTGTTCTCTGAAGGACACTACGACGAATCTTATGCACAGTGGCAAAAGGTTCTTGATCAAGACAACTACTACAGGCTTGCGCTTCAGTCCATGGGAACCATCCATATGAGAAAGGATGAGTTTAAGGAAGCCATGAAGCTGTATTATGAAGCCGAGGACCCTGATCTTTACTCAACCGCTTTTGAAGAGCAGAGAGCCGAGTTTATCAAGAGCTATTTTTCCATCATAGCAACTGTTGTTGTTTTGCTGCTCATAGGAATATCCACTTTAGTAAGCGTTATTAGACGAAGAAGAAGGAGACTTGGACCGAAGCCAGAAAAGATTACCTGGTTTACTCCTATTAAGAATTTCTTCAAGAGAATGGTTTATGTAGCCAGACATCCAATCGATGGATTTGATGAAATCAGATATGAAGGCATGGGTTATTACGGAGACATGTTCGGCATCATGATTCTTTATGTAATATCCGAGCTGCTTTCAATCGTATTAACAAGCTTCATATACAGAGATGGTGTATCGCTTGACATGATAGACTGGGGTAACCGAATTCTTTGGGCACTGCTTCCATGGATTGTTATAGTTATTGTCAACTATGGTGTAACCACCATCATGTATGGTGAAGGAAGATTCAGGGACATTATTATTGGCGGAGCATTCTGTCACGTTCCATACATTCTTACATCAATTCCTTTGGCAATACTGACAAATGTTCTTGGCAGAAGTGAGGCTCAGTTGTTTGCACTTGCAAATACCTTCATAAGCATATATGTAGGATTGATGGTGTACTTCTGCATAAAGGGCGTACATGGTTTCCATCCATTGAAAGGTGTAGTGGTTACCATCCTTACTGCTGTAGGAGTAACGGCGGTTTCAGCACTGTTCATGATAGTGTACGGACTTGCAGTGCAGATGTTTGACTTTTTCATTCAGATCGGTAAGGAGTTGAGTTACATTGTTTGATAGGATTAAGATTCCGAAAAGATTAATAACCAGTATTATTGTAGTTTTGGTCCTTTTATTAGCTGCTTATGTAGCTATAAAGGTAGCTTTCGGATCGCAGCACGATGTTAAGTTTTCCAAGGATGGTTTAAACTTCTCCGATCCTGCACCCGCAATCAGTGCAATACCTGATGATGCTGAGTTGACCACTGTTGCGGAAAATAGCAGGTTCAGGCTTGAATATTCACCCTCCGAGGATCTGCTTGTCGTTACCGATCTGAAAAATGGCCAGGTTTTCAGAAGATGGCCTGAAGCTACCGAGGAAGAAGCAAAATATTATGAGAAAAACCAGAATGTATTGCAGATCTTAAAGTCCATTGTATTTGTTGAATTTACAAAAAGCGGTCAGGAAGGTGGAACCATTCTGGGTATTAACCAGGTGAAGCACACCAAGAAAGCAAACAAGATTGATGGTGGACTCCAGATTATTTACAACATGACCGATACTGGAATCAGATTTGCATTAGAGTTCTATATACATGAAGACGGACTTGAGGTCCTCATACCCAGAAATGGAATTGAAGAAACCCATGAAACTGCAAAGCTTGCATCATTGTATGTTCTTCCATATTTCAATTCTGCAAGACAGGAAGATTACGGATACTTTGTATCCCCTGACGGCAGTGGTGCACTGACTAGATTTGATGCCAACAGGATTACCAACTACGACTCATACAACAAGAAGATATATGGGGATGACATGACATTCAACAAACTGATCAACCCTGACTTCAAGAGCTGGGCAATAACAATGCCTGTGTTCGGTGTTGTAAAAGAGAACTCAATGGTAACCTGCTACATTAAGGAAGGCGATGCTAATGCGTCCCTGTTTATTGAGTATCCTGGCAACAAGAATCTGCCCCTTTACTCAATATCCTTCTATTTCAGATATAGACAGTTCTACTTTACAAAACTCAGCAAGGGTTCTGATGACTATGAGCTTCTTGAAGAGAGCATGACTCTTGGTGACGTAAGGCAGAAGTTCTACATTGAGACTTCAGAAGAAAAGGGAAGTTACACCTATGTGGATGTTGCCAACAAGACAAGAGAGCTCTTGTTTGATACATGGAAAACCAAATATGGCGTCGAGAGAAAACTTGCTGATAATGCAAAGAGCATGAATATTAGGATTTTCATGGGTGACGAGAATAGATGGGGTGGAGCTATTGACTCACTGAAAGTCATGACAACCTTCGATGAAGTTATCGAGATGTATGAAGAGCTCAAGGCCAAAGGTGTTGAAGACATAAGGCTTTCGATTGCCGGTTGGCAAAAAGACGGATATTATGGGAATATAACCAAGAAGTTTAATCCGGACAAGGAATTTGGTGGAAAGAAAGGTTTTGAAAAACTAACCTCCTGGGCCAAGGAGAACAATGTTGAGGTTTCCTTTGACAACAATCTGCTCTTGGTATATGGAAGACCAAAAGCATCGGTTCCTCTAAGATCTTCAGTTGTTAAGAAGCCTGGCGTTCACTACCTGCAGTTCCAAAGCATAACCAGCTCCGGCGTTTACAGACGTGGTACCGACAACTACGTTTTGAGTCCGATTTACTATGAGAAAAAGGTTATGTCCAAGGAGATTGAAAAACTCAGAAAAATGGGTGCTGAACACCTTGATCTGCAGCAGGTAGGTGACAATCTGTTTACAGATTACAACAGGTATACTGCTCTGCTTAGATCTCAATTGGCCGACAAGTATGTTAAGTGGCTCAAGGAATACAAAGAGGAGTTTGATTCAATTTCAGTATATTATGGAAACTCCTATGCTGTATCAACAGCTGACAAGATTTTGAACATACCTACCGTACGTAGTGCCAACATGGTCTTTGATGAAACAATACCATTCATACAGATTGTTTATCACGGTATCATAGATTACTATGGCAATCCTCTTAACAACGAGGACGACCCATGGGAAGCATTCCTGAGATGTCTTGAATATGGTGCGTTTCCATCATACGAGCTTACGTACAGACCTACAGGTGATTTGAAGTATACAAACTATAACAGATTGTTCAATTCACAGTTCAGCCTGCTTGTTAATGACGTGGTTGAAATATACAAGATTTCAGAAGAGATTTTGAAACCTTTGAGAAGTGAATACATCGTGAACCACTACAGGGTTCCCGATGAAGGTGGAAAATATGAAGTATATGTTACCGAGTATTCCAATGGTACAAAGATATATGTCAACTATGGAAAGATCGGTTATATAATTCCCGACACTACTACCACTGTAGATGCAATGGGGTATGCTGTTGTTACAGCTTAAGGAGGAGGTATTCAAGTGGCAAAGAAAGTTGTGAAATATAAAAAGCAACTGGCTCATAAGCGAACGAAGCGCACTCTTTCCTTTGAAAGAAGAAGGCAGCTTGAAGGATTATCCTTCATGGTGCCATGGTTGCTAGGATTCCTTATTTTTATTCTGATTCCATTGGCGCTTTCGATTAAGATAAGTTTTTATTCACCGACCCTGAATGACCTGTACAGGGGAAAATATGTTGGGCTTGCGAACTACAAGGAAGTTATCAAGAACCCAAGTTTTGGTCAGGCAGTTTTTGAGGCGTTCATGAACTCATTGTACCAGGTGCCATTGGTCGTTGGATTTGCGTTGTTTGTTGCTGTTCTTTTGAAACAGGAGTTTCCCGGAAGAGTTATCTTCAGAGTAATATTCTTTATACCTGTTATTCTATCCGGCGTTGTCATGTCATACCTGTTCTCTGAAGACGTTGGAAGCGTAAGCGTATTCAGCCAACTGGTACAGAGTAATACAGGATTTATGTCGCGGCTGTTTGGAGGAGCGCTAACGACGCATATAGGTAATATAATGTGGTCCAGCAGTGTTGAAATACTGATATTCCTGGCAGCATTGCAAAGTGTACCTGACATTTTGTATGAAGTTGTTGAGCTTGATGGAGCAAACGCCTGGGAAAGATTCTGGCATATAACTCTTCCGTACATTTCTCCATTTGTGATACTTAACTGTATTTATGCGCTTGTTGACTCCTTCGTGGATGCACGAAATCCGGTTATGTCAATACTTTACGGATTGATGGTGCAGGGAACTAAGTACGGTGTTGCATCTGCTCTTAGCTGGTTCTACATGCTGCTGTCATTGATTACAATACTTATTTTCATACTGCTTACCAGGAGGTGGTTAAGATGAGTGCATACATTCAGAAGTTTTCCAATTACATGTATGATCTGTATAAGAGATATGAAAACCTGGGTTACAGGGTAAAGAAAAAGGTAAGATTTATCATAGGCAGGATATTCCTGTACTATGTTCTGATTGAAATGGCGTTCTTGTTTATTCTGCCTTTTGTATACATCTTATCCACGTCTATGCTGACATTCGAGGACTATTTGGATCCTACAGTGTTCTATGTACCGACAGAGATAGAGTGGGGCAACTTCTCCAAGGCATGGGAAGCGCTTGACTATCCAAGATCTTTCCTTAATACTGTAATTACTTCTTTTGGAGCAGCGATACTGCAAACCCTGGCTTGTTCATTTGCAGGATTTGCATTGGGAAGATATAAATTCAGATTGAGGAACATATTCTTCGTATTGGTAGTTATTGTGTTGCTGATTCCACCTCAGACTACAATCATTGCAACTTACGGCTTGTTTGTTGAGCTGGGACTTATCAACACATATTTCTCAGTACTGCTGCCAGCAGCTTTTGGCCTTGGAATTAGAGGTGCGTTGTTTATCCTGATATATATGTATTTCTTCCAGAGAATACCCGATGCGATGGACGACGCAGCAAGAATAGACGGAGCAGGACCTTTGAGACTGTTCGTAGAGGTAATGCTTCCACAAGTAAAGTCAGCAATTGTTATTGTGTTTATCTTCTCAGTAGTTTGGCACTGGAACGACAACTACGAAGCTCCTACCTTCATGTATAGGGAAAATGTTCTGACACTGCAGCCAAGGTTGCAGAACATACGTGAGTACTGGGCAAAGAAGATACCAGCTGGAGAATCCGAGATATCAAAAGCGTTGACAGAGCCAATGCTGTTTGCGGGATGTTTCCTTGTAATGTTCCCTGTTCTTCTGGTTTACATTTTTGGTCAGAAGAAACTCGTAGCAGGTATTGAACGTATTGGTATCATCGAGTAAGGAGTGTCGATATGAAAAAGAATTGGATTAGAATTTTAGCTATATGCTTGCTAGTGGTTTTTGTCGGGACTACGGTTGGATGTACAATTTTTGAAGAGGACGGGCCTAAAAGGACCCCGTCTTCAACTCCCAAACCAACCCCAAGAGAATTTGTAGGTCAGATTGTATTCTCGACTTACAAAAAGTCCCCAAATGATGTATCAGCACATGCTTTTGCGCATGATTTTGCCATGATTTATCCAAATGTGGACATTGTAATTGATGAGATGGACAGTGCTGAAGAATACTTTGCCACTTTGGATGAAAGAATAAAAAATGGCACCATTGGCGACGTGTTTGTAATAGATGATTCAAGGATTGCAGAATATGCGGAGAAGGACTATATAGTTGATTTTACTCCGTACCTTGAAAATCTTATTGAGTACAAGACATACCAAAGGCTTAAGCCTCATGAAATATTGTTTGAAGCTGCGTACAAGTCGGCTCTGTATAAAAAGGGCATGTACATGATGCCTACTGATTACAACCACAAGTTTGTATTCATAAACTATAATTTGTTCAGCAAGGCTGGACTTAGCGTGCCTGGTGACAAGTGGACATTTGATGATTTTGTTCGCTGTGCAGAAGAGCTTAGCAAGCTTTCCGAAGTAAAGATTCCTGCGGTAATGGATTATACCGATCCGGCTATCTGGGGAGCTTTTGCAAGAGGATTTACAGGAGTATTGTTCCCTGAGGAAGAGGAGAAGCCAAATGAGACTCCAGCAGCCACAGGTGAAGATGGAGATGCAACTCCTGATCCTGATGCTACCCCGGGCGAGACACCAGCTCCAACGAAAAAAGAAGAGCCTAAAATAGAGAAACCTGAAGGAAGCCTGTATTTTATTAATAAAGAGGATAGTATTATAACTCTCACTCTTACACATGAGGAAGTACTTTTGGGTCTCACACAACTTGCTGAAATAATCAAGCAAGGCTATGTGCAGAAGGCTGATGTAAGTCCTGAGGACTTGGCTGAAATAGGTATGATAGTAACTGACAAGATGGAGTTCAACACTTGGACTGACGCATTGAGAAATGCTGAGTTTGAGTGGGATCTTATACATTTCCCTTCACTTCCAAAGAGATATGTAGGTGTTAATACTCTGGGTCTTGCAGTTAGCAAAAAGACAGCAGAAGTTAGTGAAGAACAGCAGGACATGAGTGTTCAGTTTGCACTTCATACTTTGATTCAGGAAGCAGCTGTCATCTATGCTGGCAATGGCGAATCCGTTCCAGCTAGCAAGGCAGTAAATGCAATGAAGTTCTGGCGCGAGTATCCTGTAAGAGGTAAGAATACAAGTGTGTTCTCAACTTATGCGGAAAACGATTTTCCAGCAATTATGACTTATCTTATGAATATAGAAGCTGCCCGAGAATATCACAAGGTTGCGGAAGCTCTCGAAAATTATATTAAGACTGGAGCATCTTTGGAGGATGCGTTGAAAGCGATTGAAGACAAGGTTCATGAACTTTGGGAGCAGGAGCCTGTTTATACTGCAACTCCAGAACCATCCAGTACTCCAACGCCGTAAAATGGATTGTCAATAATGCAAGCAGAAAAACCATTGAGTTTTTCTGTTTGCTCTCAAAATTCAGTTTATCGGAATATAAATCCACATTGTTAATTATATTAATATTGTGTAATACTTTGTTTAAGCCACGTGTATGCACCTTGACTTTAGCAACCCGTGTGGTATTATAAAAACGTAAATTAGAAATTTGGAGGTAATTATATCATGAAACATGCATTAAAAACTGGTGCTGTAGTTTTCCTGACACTAGCCATGTTGGTCGGATTTGTTGCATGTAACAGAAATCCTGAACAATCAGGCGACGTGCCACCTGGCTACAAGCCAAACGTTGTTGGCGAAATAACCTTTACAATTCAAGTCAACAACGAAGAAGAGAAACTGTCACCAGATGCATTTATAAGGGCATTTGAAAAGAAGTATCCGGATGCAAAAGTTAACAGAGACTACAATGTAGGACAGATTGACGCACGAATTGCTTCTGGAGATATTGGTGACGTATTCCATTTCCCTGAAGAACATACCTATATCTATGCAGTAACACATCGTGCACTTATGCCTCTTGATGCATATCTCGAGCCTCTCGGAATAGACGTTTCACAAGTTTATTCTGGAATTTATGACCTGGGTGTTGTTAACGGTCGTCTCTATATGGCATCCCGTGACCACAACCACATTGTATTGATGACAAACCTTGACGCTTTGCATCAAGAAGGTCTCGATCTTCCACCAAACGATTGGACTTGGGAGGATTTCAAGAGAGACTATGCTCCAAATCTTGTAAAACTTAACGATGACGGTACCTTTGATCAGGTTCCAATGAACATAAGCCTCAGCTATGACCCAATCTATATTCCATTCATGGAAGGTTGGGGAGGAAAATGGTTTGACACCATCAACAAGAGAGTCAACCTTGCTTCCGATCCAAAAGTTCTGCAGGGTATAGAAGAAATGATTAATGCTGCTGAAGCTGGATACTTGTATCCAACAGGCAAGTCTGATGTTTCAGCTTACAGCGGACTCAGATCTTCCGACTATGTATTCCGTCAGATGGTTTATCCTCAGATGTATCAACTTGCTGTTGAGAACGACAGACTTGGAGTTAACTGGGATATAGCTACATTCCCAATGTTCCCAATACCAAAGGTAGGTACAGGTTCCTCCGGATTTGGCGTATACAACAGAACAAAGAGACCTGACACCGCTGCAGCGTTTGCACTGTTCTTCTTCACAGAAGAAGGTCAGAAGGCATACAATGGACAGACTGGTGGATCAGTACCTCTAATGAGAACACTTGCCAATGACGACTTCTGGCGCGGCAAGGGAACTGAGTGGGAAGGAAAGAACTACGATGCTTATGTAGCATTCCCAGAGAATGACACCGTCGGTCAGGTACAGTGTAGAGTACCAGCACCTGTTGCGGAACTGATAGATGGCAACCCATGGCTCAACATGCTCAGACAGCACTTTGATGGTAATGTGGACTTTAAGGACTCATTGACCACAATAGAAACAAGAGCAAACCAGAAATGGGCGACAATTGTTGATTTTGATGAATAATGATTTTTGTGTATTTTTGTTGACGTATGTATGACTCTCATCTTTGACACTTGTAGAAAGCTAAAAGTCTACAAACCCTTGTATTTAGTGGGTTTGTAGACTTCTTAATGTGTCAATAAAAATGCGTAATGTTTTTACTTTTTAGTGAGCTTGAATATTTTTTTTCATCTCTTTATTTGTAATTATTTCATAGTCAGTCCTGAATCCGAAGACGTTATGCAAATCATTAGCTTCATTATCGGCTATCTCTCCACTTTTTGTGCAATTAACGCTTTTGATAAAACGTTTGTAGTCGCTGTTTCGCTTCTTGTTTGATTTTTGCGGTTCTGTTTCAAGCAAGCTTAATGCCTTTTCGATATGAACTTGGCGCTTTTGCTGTTGATATTTTCTGTACTTGAATGAAAATGTCACTATTAGCTTCTGTTCCAAACCGTCTTCCTTAATCCAACGATCTTTGTAAAAAACCTTGTCCTTGTATTCTTCTTCATCAAGTTTGCTGATGTCATATTCTGTACTGTCATTTGGCAAACTCCATCCCGTCGGTTTCAAGGCCCAGCTTTTCAAGTGTTCTTTTAGTTTTTTCACAGACTGGATTGTGATAAAAGCACTGTCGCCTTTGTCGTTGAATTTCCGGTTTGCTGTTGTTGATAATCCGGCATCTTGAGCTTATCTGAAAGTTGGATATGTGATGTAGACTTTAAGGACTCATTGACCGCAATATAAACAAGAACAAACCAGAAATGGGCGACAATTGATGATTTTGATGAATAATGATTTTTATGTATTTTTGTTGACGTATGCATGACTGCATGTTACAATGTGAATTATGTAATGCGTGGTTGTTACCATTGTATGCTTTTTTTTAATTATACCGGACAAAATTAATATAATATAAACAAATATTTGAACGGAGGTATTCACATTATGAAACATGCATTAAAGACGGGTGCTGTTGTATTTCTGACACTGGCAATGCTGGTTGGATTTGTTGCATGCAACAGAAATCCTGAACAAACTGGCGACGTGCCACCTGGCTACAAGCCAAATGTTGTCGGTGAAATAACATTTACAGTACAGGTCAACAATGAAGAAGAAAAGCTTTCACCTGATGCTTTTATTAGGGCATTCGAGAAAATGTATCCAGACGCTAAAGTCAACAGGGACTACAACGTAGGACAAATTGAGGCAAGAATAGCATCTGGAGATATTGGGGACGTTTTTCACTTCCCTGAGTCCCATACTTATACATATGCCGTTACACACCGTGCATTGATGCCTCTTGATGCATATCTTGAGCCTCTTGGAATAAATGTATCTCAAGTTTATTCCGGAATTTATGACCTGGGAGTTGTAAATGGACGTCTTTACATGGCATCCCGCGACCACAACCACGTAGTTCTTATGGCGAACCTGGACGCATTGCACTCTGAAGGACTTGATCTTCCTCCTGCAGATTGGACATGGG
>JAAYLF010000340.1 GCA_012522035.1 Clostridiaceae bacterium | reverse complement strand
GAGAGTATTAACTCTGTATTATTTTATCATATTTGTTTTAAAATGTAAAACTGAAAATGTAATAAAAAGACCCTAACCGAATAAGTTAGGGTTCTTTAAAACGAGTTTCTTAAGTTAATGACATTGGACCTTTGCCCGCCTTTAAGTTCAACGAATAATATAACTAAACTGCTGCTGCTCCTCCGTCGATTGAAATAACAGCCCCGTGGATGTAGGAGGATTCTTCACCAAGCAAAAAGCATACGACATTGGCTACTTCATGAGGAAGACCCAGTCTTCCCATTGGAACAGCCTCTGCCACGGCATCAATAGCTTCCTGAGGATACGCTTTGACCATAGGTGTTTCATTTGTTCCAGGAGCTATTGCATTTATCCTGATATTATCCCTTCCATACTCTGCAGCAATTGCTTTTGTCAATCCAACTACTGCATGTTTTGTAGCTGAATATACGCCCAGGGTTGGTATTACAACCACGCCACCCAAGGATGCAGTATTTACAATTACACCGCCACCGGTCTTAAGCATTTCGCTTATAACAAACTTAAGTCCATAGAATACACCTTTGAAGTTTACATCAACTATTGAGTCAAACTCCTCTATCGAGCAATCTATTGTTCTAACTCCAGAATCGGAGATTCCTGCATTGTTGAAGAACAAGTTTATCTTTCCGAAATGCTTGACTGTTTCATCAACATATCTTTAAACGTCCTCAACCTTGCCTACATCCGCTTGCACAAATATTGCATTTCCGCCTTGCTCTTTACAAAGACGTACAGTCTCCTCTCCATGTTCTTTGGATATGTCAACTATTGTAAGGTTAACGCCTTTTTTAGCCAGCATCAATCCTACTTCTCTTCCAAATCCGCTACCTCCACCTGTAATAATGGCTGTTTTTCCTTGCATTTATATCACTCCTTATTGTTTTTGCTATCTATATACGTTAAATCTTTGACGTAAACGTATAACACATTGTAGCACTTTTCTTTAAAAAAATCACATTTATTTATTCAGCCAAAAGGAGTGAGCATATATTTTTCTAAAAACCATTAGCCCAGAGACCATGAAGGCTTTGGAGTTGGAGTTATGTCTGCAAATTCCGGAGGCAATGTTGGAGTTGGCCTTGGACTTACTTGCCCACCATAAGTGAAGCTTACCTTGCCATCCTCATTTGACGACAAGTAACCATATTTATATAGGCTGTATAAGTAAAACGTTTGGTCGTTTATTTTTTTCATATAGTAAAAATCAGAAGACATCTTAACTATATATTTCGAACGGCTTTCAATAGACATCCAATCTACTTCTTCTGCTGTATTTACATCGATGCAATAATATTCAATTGGAGATTGTACTCCAGAGTAGAGATAAGTAACCGAAATCAAAATTTCATATGAACCATCATTGTTAAAATCTGAACATTCTATCTCATGTATAAACCATCCTCCAACAGGAACCAATTCAATCACCTTATCATCCTTCAAAATAAGGAGTGCAGTGTACATATCCTTTACTTTGGCCAAGACCAATGTGCAGCCTGTTTTATCCTTTATCTCGGGAGTTGTCACATTGTAGCACCCTTCTTCTATGTACTTGTCTTGACCATAAAGCAAACCATTTTCCTGAAAGAGCTCAGAGATTCCTTCCTTTGACAGGACAATACCTTCAATATCCTCATACAATTTCGTTTCCGGAGTCGGCGCAGGAACTGTTTCCGAGGTCTTGTCAGGGGTGTAACCTGATGGTAAAAAATTGCCTGGCAATCCCCTCAATACCAAAAACGAAGCAAAAGCAACCAAAAGAAATGCAGCTGCAGCTGATGCGACCCTGACGAATCCCCTTTTAACTTTATATGTTTCCACATCTCTCTCATTAACAATATGTGCTGTCTTCCCTATTGAAACAAAATCATCCTCTGACTTCTGTTCCAGAATCCTGTCAATATTATCATGAAGCTTTCGAACCTCTTCCGGGTTCTGCTGTATGCCATCCATTACCCTTCTATACTTATCCATGAGAAACCCTCCTTAGCGTATGATCTTTTTCTTTTTTTGCACGTCTGAACCAGGTGCTTACTGTATTTACGTTTTTGTCCAGTATCTTTGCTATCTCAGGTATCGTATAGCCTTCATAGCAATGCAGATACAGAACATTCTTGTAGTTTGGTTTCAATTTCTTAATCTCTTCGAAGAGGAATATGTACTCGTCATCACAGCTCAATGCAAGCGTCTCGTTTTCTGGTAGAGGTATGTTTCTTTTAACATGAGCCAACCTGAAAAAACTCTTTGTTTCATTGAGGGTCACCCGTATAAGCCATGCCTTCAAGTGTTCTTCACTTTCAAAGGTCTTGTTTGCCTCAATCATTTTAACAAACACATTTTGAGTTATGTCATCAGCCGTATGGCACTCCTTCACATTCTGCATGGCTAATCTGTATACCATTGGCCTATACCTCTCAACTATGGCATGCACCTTTTGTTTGTCGGCAAGTTGTCTCAAGAATATACCTCCTTTTCTCTTCACTACTAATACGTTTCAAACGTGCAAAACCGTTCAATATTTTTTACAGAGGGTTTTATTTTTTCAGTTAATGGATTAGCATATAAAAAGACTGGCAGCACCACCAGTCTTAATAACATAATGTAAGATACATT
>JAAYLF010000037.1 GCA_012522035.1 Clostridiaceae bacterium | reverse complement strand
TTTGCAATGCAGCTTGTAATTGTACCTGCGTAATCAATTAAAGGTTTTTCTCTCTCAAACTGTATTGTGTCTATAAGGAGGTAGCCTGTTCCGCCAATGGGCTCAATCTTGAATCCTTTAAGATAACCCTTTGCTCCAGGCAGGTCGGATAGATTGAAGTAGTAAGGCAGATAATCATTCCCTGGTTTTAGGTCAAATATCTTTGATTTTGCTTCATCGTACGTCATGTCTTCCGAGGTGATAAAGCTTATTCTTACTTTACTTGCGCTGCTTGCATTCTTGATTCTCATTAATATTGTATTTCTTAGACTCAAAAGCGCACTGTATTTGTGCCCTGCACTGACATCTATCTGATCCGATACAAGGGAGGAGTCCTCATTGAAAATGTATTTCATTGCTCCGTTCTCATAGGAGATGCTTCCGTTGTTTACTGTAAAGAAGTCAATGCTTTCAGGCGTACTGAAGGTTAAATCCAGTGTTTTCTTCATATTCTCAACCTTTCTTAATTCAATATTCTTAACAAATGGAGTACAGAAGTATCCTTGTACCCTGAACTTGCCTTGTGACAGTTCATTGGTGTTCAAATCTATATCATATTTCAAATCTCCGTTTATGTACCACTGTATATTTGTATTGCTGACAGTTATTTCATAGTCAAACCACTGTCCAATAGGAATAGAAAAAGGCACCGGGCTTGCAAGATGATGGTCGCTTCCGTCTGTTCCCAGTCTTCTTACCCTTAGTATGTCATATACAATATTGTACTCAAAGAAGTACAAAGTTCCATCGTTGCATTTGAACAACACACCAAAGTTGCCATCTATTGTTGCAGTACTGCTGTCAACTTTGGCAGTCAGTCGTATCTGGTTCTTGTCAGATGCCTGTCTGGTTTCAATGTGGCTGTGATAGTTGTTGTCCGGAGCACAGACCACGCTTTCCCCATCAATGGTCTTGACAGTCCAGGAACCTAAATCCCAGTTATCAAAGCTTGAAGCAGCTTTCAGACTGGTTATACATAATAGCAGCAAAACTGCTGCCAGAACACTTAATGTGGCTTTCCTTGTCATTTTATACACACCCCTTATATCATTAAAGTTGATTCAACTGTTATGTTCCGACCAGGCAACTCAACTCCTTCTATAAGTTTCATTGCATACTTGATGCTTTGCTCGCCCTGCTTCCTTATGTGCTGCACCAGTGCTGCATGGAGTTTTCCGTTTTCAGCGTATTTGGGACTTACTTTTTGATTTTCACATCCGATACATGGTATTACCAGGTCCAGTTTCTTAAGTGCCATTGACACTTGTTGAAACCATCCTTGGGCAACAAAAATACAGTCGAATTTGCCTTGATATCTGCTTTCGATTTCTCTTGCAATACTGGCGGCAAGGGTTCTGTTAAATGGCAGCTTTATTTCACCTGTTATCCGAGCACTTTCAGGCAAAGACTCGCAGAAGCCAAGCTTTCTTTCCTCGGCTTTGCAATTCTTTGCTGTTGCATTTATTATCAATATTCTGGGATGCTTTTTGAGAAAATCATAGCAGGCTTGTGCCAGCATTTGCCCGTCTTTATATGCATCTGCTCCAACAAAGCCTGCTTTGTCTATTTCCACATACTCGTTTAGAAAAACTATGTTCTTGTCAAGTTCATTAAAAATCCTTATTGTCTTTTCTGTGTTTACAGGGGTGATTATGTAGACTTTGGCATTCGACCTCTTGGCACTTTCCATACACAACACAAAGTCTTCCTCATCATCCATGCTGCTGTAGGTGAACAACTTTATTGAAATATTGCTGTTTCTTATTTCATTCAGTATTCCTTTTTCAGCTTCGGACCAAAAGTAAACAGGGTTTGATGGTAAAATCACAGCCACATCACAAACGGGCACTTTGTTTTGTGCAAAATATCCAATCGATTCAGCAGTGTTAAGTATTTCTTTTTTCAGTTTTGTGTTGACAGGTGTACGGCTGTATAGGGCATTGTATACAGT
>JAAYLF010000036.1 GCA_012522035.1 Clostridiaceae bacterium | reverse complement strand
GCCTTGTCAAGTTTAATGACACATGAGTTTTCTGTAGGATCCACATTATACACTCGTATCATTAAATGTTTCTTCTCACGATCCAATGTGTATATGGCAGATAAGACAGCACCGGATATACTAAAATAGCTGTGTGAACTGTTCATTGAGCCAGTTGTGTAGCCACCAAAAGGAGTCAATGGTATTTGATAACAAAGCGCATCATTAACAACATCATTATTACCAATTTCATTGACATAGAATTTGACGCCATACTCAAAGGTATACTCTCCAATTTGCTTGCTGTCTTCAGTAAGCCATCTTACACCTTTGCCGCAACTGGTTTCATCCCTGGTTGGATTATCCGTCTTGTACACCTTGTCAACAGACCGCAGCAGTGTTAAACAAACACGGGTGCTGTTTGCATCCCTTATGGCTTCGTACTCATGGGTGCTTCTTGAAAATATGGCTACACTCAGATCCCCTTTGAGGTATAAAAGGTTGCGCATAGGCATTGTCATAATATTCTCGGGCTTCAACTCTGATTTATGATAAATTGGACGCTCTGTCAAATCAAAAGCCGTATCACTAAAACCAGATTTGTATTCTTCATCAAAATCAAACACAGCCCTTATACGATGATTCCGTCCTTTGTTGTTAACTCTAGTCTTGAACATTATTGTATCAGAGTAATTATCAAGAGTAACTGTTGTTTCAATATGCACAGGCTCATTATTCTTAATATAGCTTAAACCAATATCCATGGATGAAAAGTGCTTGCTCACTGTTGTTTTGATCTCTGCATCAAGCTTGTCAGTAAACAACTTGTCACCCAAAGGATTGGTAGTATAACTGTCACCCTCATCCGTTTCATCTTCAAAGAAATGAAGATTATTAAGTGTCCTGCCCGTGCTTTTGATGGTGATATTTATTGTACCGTTATCATTCGCCTTAACATGGTAAAACTTGTTCTCTATGCTGTTTGACGGTACATTTACATATGAGTTCTCACATTTCTTGCCATCAACCAGGTAATATGCCTTATACCCACATGCAGGTATATCACTTGCATAAAACTCATACTCAATGCCGGTAAAATAATCCTTGTTGGTCATGGGTTCCAATGCTACTCTCGTAGTATCATCGTATAGCTCCTGATATTCATCCTTTTTCATGGTTTCAATATCACGCCGCTTCAAAAATGTACGACGTATTATCGCATCTTTCACAACATTATTATCCTCATCCACAAGCAGCTCACCTTGAGCTTCGCACGGAACTATTAACTTGCCGCAAACCCTTTCGCTTCGCACAAATGGAAGAGGATTATACACAATAATTGCAGAGTCCGATAACCCGGGTTTTATGCTGCTTCCCAATTGATATAACTCGAGTTTTTCCACCTCTCTTGCCATTTGATAAGCATGTATTAATCTCATTTTTACATCCTGATTCGTACTGTCCACATTACAGCCGCAGATGGAATCGTGGGCATGGGAAGCCACCAGCTTTTTCCATGCATTCTCGTAAAAAGGTTTTGTATCCAGATAATCAAATGAGTCCAAATGCGGATTTATCGCATGAAGAGGTTCGCATAAGTACTGTAGTTTATTCTCAACCATGCGGTTTAACATCTTGATATCGATTCTGGTGGATAAAGTGTTTCCTAACGCAAAGTGACTCTTGTATTCACCTCTCTGCTCTCCATATCCCGTTTCCAGCTGATTGCCCAGTTCTTCCACCATAGACTCAAAGAATTCTTCAAGTGTACTTTCTTTTATTTCATACTCATCTTTAAACTCCTCTTTCAGAGTAGCAATAGTTTCAGTCAGATTGTCATTTGGTTCCAAATGATCTATTCCAACTACCAGCAGTCGGTTTCGTCCTTTATACCTGTTATCCTGATAGGCCATAGTGGCCTTGAAGCTATTTATTACCTGCTCTTTGCTCATATCTATACGGTCATAACTTCTCCAGACAGAAGGAATAGTTATGCCCACACCTATGCTGTATGCTTCAAACAAAGCATAAACCGAACTTTTGTCAGGCGATTCCCATATAAATTCGGCGGTGTCCTTGCCAGAGTTTAATCTAAGACCTCTTGAAAACATGGCATACTTGTATCCAAACAACTTATATATTTGCGGCAGCTGAGAAACCAAACCAAAGCTGTCCGGACTGTATCCAACCTTAAGACAGCCCCCAAACTCCTTGCAAACACTATGCCCAATAAGAAGATTGCGAACCAAAGATTCGCCGGAAGGTATCATCATATCAGGAACGGTGTACCAGGGACCGGGCACAAGTCTGCCCTTGCTGATTAACTCTTTTAAAATGTCTTTGTCCTCCGGTTTTATTTCCAAATAGTCTTCCAACATTATGCTTTGACCATCCAGCAAATAATCAGGATAGTTTTCGTCTTGCAAGAGTTTTATCACCTTTTCAATAAGACGAACCAACCTTATCTGATATC
>JAAYLF010000339.1 GCA_012522035.1 Clostridiaceae bacterium | reverse complement strand
TTCTAATCCTGCTTGTATCCTTGCCATTGTAATAGTTGAGCATTGTATTTGTATACGTATCATCCTCGGTTTTGTAAAACTGGATGAGTTTTAGTGCCATCGTTCCATCAAATACAGTTTCATTTTTCTTGATATCAATATCATAATATGCATCCTTGTACTTTATGCTGATGGGCATGTTGAAGTTTACTGCCTCAAACATGTTTATCATCTTGGCAAAAGCATTGTCGTTAAGATTAATGTAGTATGGTATGTTGATATCCAGAATTGAGGATACCAAAGAAGCTGTCTTTTCGGCACTGTACTTTGAATAGTAGCTTCCAATTGAGTTTGTCTCCTTGATTATCGGGTCGGTATATTTCAAATCTTTTGGGATGTACAAAAATGACAGCTGATTTTGATTTGAGTCGTAATTTACAACAAACATAAGATCCGTTTCCGGTCTTGATTTCTCCCCTACTATTACAAGAATGTTGCCCTTGAAACTTGTAGGTTGATCGTCGTCCGGTTTATATGGATCTGCATCTATTTTTATAGTGGTTTCCTTTTCTTTTGATATGCCACTGTAGCCCAATGCAAGAAGAAAACCACATATGGAAGTGGCAAAGAAAAGAAACACAGTAATTACAATAACAAATCTTCTTAGATTGTCCATTCTTCTTTCACCTTTCAAAATATTAGGTACTAGTATAGTATATATATTTCCTGAATTCCGTCAACTCTCGTTTTCATCTTCATCAATCCTGAAGTTCGCAAGAGGATTGCTTGATACTGCCTGTTTCAGCCTCTTGTTGCTTACATGAGTATATATCTCAGTTGTTGCTATGCTCTCATGGCCAAGTATTTCCTGCAGTGAACGGATGTCAACATCTCCATGCTGATACATGAGAGTGGCAGCAGTATGTCTTAGTTTGTGCGTTGAGTATTTTTTTGGATCGAGATTGGCCTTTTTTATGTACTTTTTAACAGTATACTCTACAGTTTTGGGGCTGATTCTGTTTTTCCGTTCGCTGAGAAACAAAGCGTCTTCGTGACCTTCATTAGGCTGTGGTCTTACCATTAAATAATTGTCGATGGCTTCAGATACGGAATCAGTAAGGTAAATGGTTCTTTCCTTTGAACCTTTTCCTCTTACAACAAGGGTATTGTCCTGGCGCAGGTCTCCAATGTTCATCGCTACCAGCTCTGACAATCTCAGACCACAGTTCAGAAACAGAAGAATCATGCAGTAGTCTCTTTCCTTGTTTTTGCCTTCAATGCTTTTTAGAAGGTTAATACTCTCCTCAAGTTCAAGATATCTAGGCAGTCTTTTACCTATTTTGGGTGATTCAAGTTCATTGGCAGGGTTTGTTTCGATAATCTTTGCCTTAGTATGGCAGTACTTGAAGAAAGAACGCAGCGTTGCCACCTTTCTTGAACGTGTGGATGGAGAGGCTTGTCTTTCCGAACTTAAATAGCTTAAAAAAGCGTAAAAATCATTGAGCATGACGCTGCTGAGTACTTCAAGAGACATATTTCTTACATTGGCGTCCTCAATGGTTTCCTCTTTTTCAAGCAGACCTCTTCTTTTTTTTAAGAATCGAAAAAAAAGAAGCAAGTCATAGTAGTATTCTTTTATGGTGTTTGCAGATTTGTTCTGTATGCTGTCTATGTAATCAAGAAAGTCCTCTGCGTAATAAGGCAGCATGTTTTTCGGAAATTTACTCATTTATAAATCTCTCCTTTACACTTTTCCATTATATCACAAAGCACATTGTCCATCAATAACAATTGACTTGAGACAAGCCAGCATATATAATTGAATGGAAATTTTTCTATATTGGAGGCAGTATTTATGTGCAATTTTGACAATTTGAGACGCGTAGACAAGGAAGTAGCAGACGCAATCGAGCTCGAGATAAACAGACAAAGAAACAAGATTGAACTTATTGCATCAGAAAACTTTGTAACCAAGGCAGTTCTCGAAGCAATGGGCAGTCCACTTACCAACAAGTACGCAGAAGGTTATCCTTCAAAAAGATATTATGGTGGCTGTGAATACGTTGATATTGTAGAAAACCTTGCAATCAACAGAGCAAAAGAGATATTCGGAGCCCAGCACGTTAATGTGCAGCCTCACTCCGGTGCCCAGGCGAACATGGCAGTGTTCTTTGCTGTATTGGAGCCTGGTGATACGGTACTCGGCATGAATCTCAGCCATGGTGGACATCTTACACACGGAAGTCCTGTCAACATGTCAGGCATGTGGTTCAACATTGTACCTTACGGAGTAAGCCAGAGGGATAATTATATAGATTATGATGAAGTTCGCAAGATTGCACATGAGTGCAAACCAAAACTAATAATCGCAGGTGCAAGCGCATATCCAAGAACAATAGATTTTGACAAGTTCAGAGAAATTGCTGACGAGGTTGGCGCATATCTTATGGTTGACATGGCCCATATAGCTGGATTGGTTGCCGCAGGTTTGCATCCATCCCCTGTTGGCAAGGCTCATTTTGTCACAACCACAACCCACAAAACATTGCGCGGTCCAAGAGGTGGAATGATACTCTGTGATGAAGAGTTTGCAAAAGCCATAGACAAGGCCGTTTTCCCCGGAATACAAGGCGGACCTCTTATGCATGTAATTGCCGCAAAAGCGGTTGGTTTGAAGGAAGTTCTGCAGCCTGAGTTCAAGGAATATCAAAAACAGATTGTCAAGAATGCAAAGAAGCTGGCTGAAGAACTCATGAATCGTGGATTTGAACTTGTTAGCGGAGGAACGGACAACCACCTGATGCTCGTTAACCTTACAAACAAGAATATAACAGGAAAAGAAGCACAGCATCTGCTTGACCAGGTCAACATTACATGCAACAAGAACGGAATTCCGTTTGATACCCAGAGTCCTTTTGTAACCAGCGGTATAAGGCTTGGAACACCTGCTGTTACTGCAAGAGGCATGGTTGAAGAAGACATGACTGAGATAGCAGAACTTATTTCTCTAACTCTTTCAGATTTTGACAGAAACAAAGAGGAAGTAATTAAGCGTGTGGATGCGCTGGTTGGAAAATATCCACTATATGAATAGTATTTGGAGGAATTGAAATGTGGGATGAAAGCAAAAAGGAACCGCTTGCATATAGAATGTGTCCTTCTACCCTGGAAGAATTCTATGGACAGAAGCATATTCTTGCACCGGGAAAACTGTTGTACCGAATGATTAAGTCGGACAGGCTTTCATCTCTTATTTTCTTCGGACCTCCCGGTACTGGGAAAACCTCCCTTGCAAGGATTATTGCGCAAACCACAAAAACGGGCTTTAGAAAACTGAATGCCGTTTCATCAGGTATAGCAGATATTAAGGATATTGTTAAGGAAACTCAAAACCAGCTGCTGAATCCATCCGGCAGAACCGTTTTGTTTGTTGATGAGATACACAGGTTCAATAAAGCCCAACAGGATGCCCTTCTTCCCTATGTGGAGGAAGGCGTTATCATATTAATAGGTGCAACTACCGAGAATCCATACTTTGAAGTAAACAAGGCACTTATATCAAGGTCTGTTGTGTTTGAGCTCAAACCCCTTGAGCCTCAGGACATAAAAGACATAATAAACAATGCGCTGACAAGTCCCAAGTCAAAAGCGGCATATAAGGCGATTAACTAGGCAATGGACGATGTTTCTACAAAAGACACAGGAGAAGTTCCATATTATCTTAGAAATCCTGTTGCTGAAGGATTGAAGGATAT
>JAAYLF010000338.1 GCA_012522035.1 Clostridiaceae bacterium | reverse complement strand
GAAGACATGCAGATAATGGCGGCCATGCAGCCTTCGGAAGAAGAATATTTGAAGACCAGTGTGTGGAATTTGTCAAAGCACAGAATCCTCTGGCTCCTTATCCTCATGTTCACCGCAATGATAACCGGAGGCATAATAAGCAAATACAACAGCCTTCTTGAGTCTGCGCTGATTCTGTCAACCTTTATTCCCATGCTCATGGATACGGGAGGCAATTCAGGATCCCAGTCCTCCACACTGGTAATTCGCGGTCTTGCCTTGGGAGAGATTGAAACGAAGGATGTGTTAAAAGTTGTTTGGAAGGAATTAAGGGTTGGCCTTTTGGTGGGTTTTGCTTTGAGTGGTGCAAATTTTCTTAGATTGCTGCTAATAAGCAGGGTGGGTTTAATGATTTCATTAACCGTAGGTTTGAGTTTGTACTGTACGGTGGTGCTGGCAAAACTCATTGGAGGTTTTCTGCCGATCCTTGCAAGAAAATTAAAGCTGGATCCTGCAATAATGGCAGGTCCCCTTATTACAACAATTGTAGACATGTGTTCGCTTACCATCTTCTTTAATATTGCTTCAAAACTTTTGAATATATAGTATTAGCCGGTTTTAGCAAACCGGTTATTCTTTTTATGTCAATTTGTAAATTTTTAGATTAAAATTGCATAATTTTCGTAAAACACACTTGCTTTTTTACAAAATACCTGTATTATTGTAACATAAGTGTTGCAATTGAATACAACTTGTTATACAATGATTGTACAATTTGCAACTGGATGCATAATTTTAACAAAACAACAACAAAGAGCAGGCGGGTGATAACTATTGCGGCCTAATTTGTTTATAGATGACTATTTGGACAAGGAAAAAGACAAGCTGTTTTTGAAATACTGCAAGGAGAACAACTATCAGTATCTTCACCAAATAACAGACTCGGACTACATAGTGTTCGCGGTCAGATACAAGCTGGGAAGGCAGATGTATAAAGAGGTGCAAAGCCGCATCGAGAGGATCAAGAACGAAGCATACGAAGGCAAGATTCCAGTAAACCAGGATTTTGACAAAGTGTATGATACCAAGATAATGTTCAGTGAAAAAGACAGCATTGCTAAAATGAATCTCTCCAACAGGTCGTACAACTCCCTACTTAAGGCGAGAATACGAACCATCTTCGATCTATTCGTAAAAAGTGAGAAAGAAATAAAGGCAATAAGGTCTCTGGGGGTAAAGTCCTTTAACGAGGTAATAAAGGCAAGAAGAATGTATTTTCCTGAACCCGGAATAGTATACAAGGTGGTTAACCTGATGAATGACAGGGTCAAGGAAGAAATAATCAGTATTTTGTTGAATGAAAAACCCCCAAGAAGCAACCTTAAGAAGGAAGACAATGAGATTGCGGTAATTGAATATGCAAAGGAATCGATAAACAATATAGGTATTGAAATTGCGCGCTATGCATACAACCGTCCAAAGGAAACTCTTTCGTTGATGGAAGCCCTGCAGAATTTTTCAAAAGTCACCTTATACTCAAAAGAACTTATTTCAAAGTTCGACCAGATCCCAAGCCATAGAAAGGCGAAAAAACTCTCCCAGTATACGGGTATAATTAATGATGAGAAGATTCTTATGGATCTGGAACCTCTAAAAGAAGAAATTGAGAAAATTGATACAATAGCAGAACTGAAGAATATCATACCAAATGTATGTGCTGATGATGATAAAAGACATGCATATGTGGTGCTGATTGACTATCTTGGCCAGAACCTGGGGAAAACATGTCTTGAGGAAGTGGAGAAGACCATCAGTGTGTATACGACCATAGATATTAAAGAGGTTCTTGTCAGGAGATATAACAAGGAAACCCTTCAAAACATATCGGAAAGCTACGATGTGACAAGAGAATGGGTAAGGCAACTTGAGTCCAGGGCAAAGAAGGCAATTGCACAGAGTTTGAGCAGGATTGGCTATGACGTGTTTGCTTTCATGGCAGCGGATTTGGACAAGGACATATTGAAATGTGATGAGATAATTGAGTATCTTGGAAATGACAAGGATGCGGAATTTTTGTGCAACATACTTACTGAACTTGTTGTCAAAACCGAATATTACTTTGATGCCAGGGGCAGGATTCTTGTTCCAAGAACAATGAAAGACCAGATTGAAAAGGCGGAGAAGGAAACTTTAAAGCTGGAGAAAATAATTCCGCAGGAAAAGATTGAAAAAATACTGGCCCAAATACAAAACAGACATGGTATTGATGGAAAAATACTTCAGGTATATTTTGAAAAATACTACAAGCGATATGGAAAGATGTTCTGCAGAGGCAGCCTTACTTTGCAGACCATTTATGAGTACATACTAAAGCACTATTACCCAAAGGGCATCAAACTCTATGAATACAAGGAAATTGAGAAGTTCAAGACAAGGATAAGGGAGCATTTTGGAAACATAAGGCTGCCCAAGAGTGCAAAAGCGATTTCCGCCCGCATCGTGGATATTGGGGTGCTTTATGACAGGGGCGTGCACATACACAAGTCCTATGTGTACATAGG
>JAAYLF010000035.1 GCA_012522035.1 Clostridiaceae bacterium | reverse complement strand
CCCTTCGATAACGATGATGAGGCAATAAAAATAGCTGAAGAGTTTATGATTAAGATTTTTGGTTCAGATCATGATTATGATTTTGAATCATGTAAGATTCCTCCCCAAAGGTTTTACTACGAAGTAATATACCGCAAGTATGTAAACGGTTACAGGACCGACGACTATGTACGACTTTGGGTAAACTTCGATGGAGAAGTATGCGCATTCTCAGCTTTTAACAGGGATAGATATGACCACATAGCAATCAATAGACCTTCAGCTATTGCCTCACAACAAAGAAGCAAGAGCAATATTGTTGACACGCTAAACTCTGAGAATTTTACAATTGTGGATCAGTACATTTCCAAGAATGAAGAAGGAAAGCTGGTCATGGTTTCGGTCATTGAGTACTCATTGACTGACGGAGTTAGTGTGTATCCGATTAAGGATGAGGTGTCTGTGGTAATTGAGTAATTAAATTTTACAAAAGATAACTGGAGACGATATTTATGTTGGAAAGCTTTAGAAAACACAAGAAAATACTGCTGCTACTTAGCGGCTTAATCCTGATTGTCATATTGACCCTCATGGTGATGTCGCAAAATAAAAACAGTAAATTTTCTGATGTAAATCTTACTCCAGACAGAATTACGAAAATACATATTAGAATGATGGCGCCTATAGACAAGTATTCAACAGACCAGTTTGTGATTGAAGAAGAAGAGAACATAGAAACGGTCCTTGATTATGTAAAGAAAATGTCTGTGGTGGAGGTAGTAAAAGAGGATTTCGGAATAAAACCAGGCGCTTATGAATTTACCTACTACATGAAGGATGGCAAGGTCAAAAGGTATGTACATGAGTTTCTAGCAGTTACCTCTGATGATGGATTTGAGAATATATTTAAACTGAAAGAAGTTATACCACAGATTAACTACATATTTACCACCAAGAAAGAGGATGTTAGAGAAGTAGCCTTGTTTGGTTGGAAAAATGAAAATGACCGAGAGGCCGAAAGGGCTATTATTACAAATGATGAACAGATTGACTTTATGATCAAAGTCGGACAGGAGAATATGCTGTTTGATGTTGATAAAGCACAAACAAAACAGTTGTGTGGTATTGAGTTTGTTGGACATAATGGTAAATTACTCTACGTCGTCTACATCAGCCCTGACATGCTCATGTATGACGAACTATGTGAGAAGATACCGGAAGTAAAAGAATTTGTAGAAATGGTTGACACACAAAAATGAATACTGGCTGAGTAACTATTAGCTCTTCTATATCAATATTCTTCGACTTACCTCTGTGCTTTTTAGCACAGAGGTTCTCCTATTTATGGGTAAAAATCATGTTGTGCAAATGTTAAAAAACATAAAATAAAGTATTGATTATTTTTTAAATGCGTTATATACTAAAATAAATCAGGAAAAATAGATAAAATATACCAGTGGATATAATATTTGCACATACTAAATTGAATAGAAGATGCTAGTTGAAAGAGGAGAAACAGACAGGTTTATGTACTTAAGTTGAAGGAGAGTTATTATGCTAAGTCGAAGAAAGAAAAGAAGAGTAGAGTATCACAGCAAAAATCCATATGAAGACAGGATTAATGCAAAAACACCCTTTGCAATTGTAGAATCTTACAAAATCTTTAGAACAAACATACAATTTGCATTGGCGACGCAACAAGGAAAAGCATTTGTAATATCATCCCCCACACCGGGTGATGGGAAGAGTACCACAGCGGCTAACTTGGCAATAACACTTGCCCAAACATCTGCCCGTGTACTTCTTGTAGATGCCGACCTTAGGAAACCTATACAACATAAGATTTTCCAAGTAGACAACTCTAACGGGTTGTCCAGATTACTAATCGGTTTTGAAACTCTGGGAGAATCTCTTAAAAGAGACGTTGAACCTGGACTTGATCTGCTAACATCCGGTCCAATTCCACCAAATCCATCAGAACTGCTTGGTAGTCAAAACATGAGCACCTTTATTGAAAAGATGCATCAATTCTATGATTACATCATCATAGACTCCCCGCCTATAAATATAGTGACGGATTCAATACTTCTTGCTGTAAAATGTGCAGGTCTGGTAATTGTTGTAAGGCAGAATTTAACCAAATATGACGATGTTTCAAAAACAATTGAAAGGGCAAAGAATGCAAACATCAACATCCTGGGTGTGGTTGTCACTGACATACAAACAAAGAACAAGGTATACAAGAAAATGAAGTATAATTATGAGTATGGCTATGGCTATGGCTATGGGTATGGCTACGGTTATGGTTATAACCCAAGCCAGGAAGAAACAACAAGTCAATAATTATAGTTATTGATAGTAGGGGTTGTATTAAATGCCTAGTGAAAAATACATGTTGATTGACACCCACACACACATTTTGCCTGATATGGACGATGGGGCGCCAAACGCTGAAGTTGGTGTGAAAATGGTAAAAGCCCTGTTGGATCAAGGTGTGCGGAGTATCTTTGCAACACCACATTATTACCACCACTTGGAAACAGTAAGTGAATTCTTAAATAGAAGAGAAAAAGCGTATCTGGAAATTATGTCAGAGATGCGCAGGCAAGGTATTGCTGAAAGACCTATTGTGCTTGGTGCTGAAGTGAGCATAGAAAGAGATCTTCAGTATGCGCAAGGTGTAGAAAAACTGTGCATCGAGGGTACTGACATAATACTGTTTGAGCTGCCTTACAGCAGACTTAAAGGCTGGGAAGTCAGTGTCATAGAAAACATAATCTTCAAACATAGATTAAGACCAATGATTGCCCATGTGGACAGATATCTTGATGTGTTTGAAGAAAGTGATTTTATGCAGATGTACCAGATTCCTGATGTAATATTCCAGGTAGACGCATCCTGTGTCGACAAGTTCAGATACAGGTCCTTCCTTATGAAACTCATAAAGAAGGGCAGCCGTGTAGTATTGGGCAGTGATTGCCATAATACGGGTTCCAGGAAGCCGGAATATATAAAAGGAATACAATACCTTGGCAAAAAACTTGATGAAGAGTCCTTTAATAAGTTATTATATAACATGCGAGAAATACTAAACATCACGTTATAGAGGTTAGAGCATAAATGACGACTAACTGGTATGTAATACAAGTACCATCGAAAAAGGAAAGACTTGTATGTGAAAGAATAAAGGACATATTGGATAAGGACATATACATTGATTGTTTTGTGCCACTGGCAGAAAGAGTATATAAAAAAGATGGAAAGGTAAAGATAGTAACCAGGCCTTTGTTTCCTGGTTACTTGTTCATAATAAGTGATGAGATAGAACAAGTATATCTTCAGATAAAGAAAGTACCATATTTTACAAGAGTGCTTCATGCAGACTTTCAATTCGTTCCACTCAAAAGAAATGAATTGGAGGTTTTTGTGGACTTTTTAAACCAGGAAAGAATAATGCAAATGTCCAAAGGCTACATAGAAGGTACTCAGGTATTTGTAACTGATGGACCTCTCAAGGGCCAGGAAGGAAGAATAAAAAAGATAAACCGCCATAAGAGGATAGCGATAATTGAGACCCCCTTCATGGGCAAGACTACAACAATTCATGTACCGCTGGAGATAGTTAGCAAGATATAAGTTGAATATACACAAAAATACGTTGAGTTTACATACTTTACCGTTTGCTATTGGTATATAGTATGTATATTAGGCTATTCCAACGGGAGGTTCAGTTATGAAAAAGGTGCTGTCCATAATAATGGTGGTTATTCTCGTTTTACAGGTTTCCTGTGTCAAGAAACCAGAGAATAAGGGAAATAATGATGATTTTAAGGAAGTAAAAATCTCAGTCTACAAAGCCTCTGAAATACTGGAGACAATCAACAAGGTAAACACATATTTTCAAGAAAAACTCACAGCAAGTTCAAACAACTGGGATGATGCCGTATATCACTCCGGCAACATAAGAGCATATATGTATACCGGAAATCTTGATTTCTACAACTACTCTCTTGAATATGCAAAACGGCATCATTATCTTGTCAACAAAGGACAAAACACCGTCAATGGTGACCTTTACTGTATCTCACAAACCTACATAGACCTGTACAAATTAAAACAAGAAGACTATATACTTGCAGATGTTATCAGAAACGCAGATTTCAATGCGGATGGAAGAACGGATTTTGGTTGGATAGATCTGGTCTACATGAGTCTTCCAGTATTTGCAGAACTATCAGAAATCACAAAGGATACAAAATACATAGACGATGCATACCGGGCATACAAAAAGGCACGGGACATAATGTGGGATGAGGAAGCAAGTCTTTTCTACAGGGATGCAAGATTTGTATATGACAAAAACAAAAGCGGCACAATGACGCCATCGGGAAAAAAGATCCTGTGGTCAAGAGGAAATGGATGGGCGTTTGCCGGACTTGCCAAGACCCTTGAAGTACTTGATAAGAATCATGAATCATATAAGTTGTATTTAAAGGACTTCAAGGCCATGGCAGAATCCCTTAAAGGAAGACAAAGGGAAGACGGCACTTGGAATGCAAATCTGGATGACCCTGAACATTTTGGCGGCATTGAAACCTCGGGTACCGTAATGTTTATGTATGGGTATGCAATAGGTATAAAGAAGGGTTTCTTAAAATATGACGAGTATTTTGACACTCTGAAAAAAGCCTATGACGGAGTTGTCAAACATGCCATTTCTGATGAGGGACGGCTTCTTTATGTACAACCTGTATCCGACAGTCCTCAGAATTATCAGAACTATCATGATGAAGAAGCAAGAAAACAAAGCACAAAACAGTATGCGGTTGGCATTTTTGTCATGGCAGCCTGTGAGATTATGTCCATGTGCGAGGACTATGAGAAGCCAGAGCTTGTTATTCCCGAAGATGATTATGAGCCCATAAGTCAGGAAGACAGAGCCATAGATCCTAACTACTACAAAGGGAAAATCAAAGTGACTGCCACCAACCAGCAGGAAGGAAATGAAGCAGAAAAGCTGGTGGATGGCGTTACAGAAGACAAGGATGGACACAGGTGGTCCGCTCCGGGATTTGGAAGCTCCGCCACTCTGGAATTTGAAGAAGTCCTGAGTATTAAGAAAATTGTGGTGGTTCCATATCAGAACAGAGCTTACAGATATGTAATAGAAAAGTCCATGGATGGAAAGGATTTTGAAATGGTGGTGGATTACAGGAAGAATGACAAGGAATGGTTCTTCTTCAGCCATGATGTGGACATAGAAGCTAAATATATACGAATTAGAGTAACGGGTGCCTACAATTACACAGGCGCTTGGGTAAGCATTAATGAAATGCTTGTTTATACTAAAGATTAATGGAGGTTTTGAATTGATGGATGTTAGGTATGGCGCAAATGCAAAGGATGTAAAAAGGTACACGACAAAGGAACTTAGAGAAGAGTTCCTGATCGAAAAGGTATTCGTCCCAAATGACATAACTTCTGTATACTCCCATATTGACAGAATACTCATAATGGGATGCATGCCAACAGAAGACAGAATAGCAATAAACAAGAACTTTGATGCATGGAAAAGCTTTGGTGTTGAGTATCTTTTGCAGAGAAGGGAGCTTGGAATCATCAATATTGGAGGAAAGGGCAAAGTTATCGTAGATGACAAGGAACACATGATGGGCAGATTTGACTGTCTTTATGTGGGAATGGGAGCAAAAGAAATATATTTTGAAAGCTATGACAAAAATGATCCTGCAAAATTCTACATGGCGTCAACACCTGCTCACAAGAAATGTCCTGACAAGTACATATCACTGGAAAGTGCGGCAAAGAATCCAATGGGAAGCCCCAAGACATCGAATGAAAGGGTTATAAACCAATACATACACCCGTCGGTGTTGGAGACATGCCAGCTTTCCATGGGCCTTACAATATTGAAGGAAGGCAGCGTATGGAACACCATGCCTGCCCACACTCATGAAAGACGCATGGAAGTATATATCTATTTTGACATACAGGAAGATAATGTGGTGTTTCACTTTATGGGTGAACCTGATGAAACAAAACACATAGTAGTAAAGAACGAGCAGGCGGTAATATCTCCATCCTGGTCAATACATGCAGGATGCGGCACGGGATCATATTCTTTCATATGGGCAATGGCTGGTGAAAACAGGGAATTTACCGACATGGACCATATTCCTACTTTGGAATTGAAATAAGGGGGGCACAAAATGTTCAGACTTGATGGAAAAGTTGCATGGGTAACTGGAGGTTCCTATGGAATAGGTTTTGCTATTGCTTCAGCTCTGTCCGAGGCAGGAGCAACTGTTGTATTCAACGGCATACATGAAGAGAATGTCAAAAAGGGAATAAAGGAGTACGAGAAGCACGGTCTTAATGTAAAGGGGTATATATGTGACGTCACCAAGGAGGACGAAGTAAAGGAATTTGCAGACATGCTCATTAAAGAGTATGGACACATTGATATTCTTGTGAACAATGCAGGTATCATAAAAAGGATACCTGCCGTTGACATGACTGCTGACGAGTACAAGGAAGTCATAGACGTGGATCTGGTTGCTCCCTTTATAGTATCAAAAGCTGTAGCTCCCCATATGATTAAAAACGGAGGAGGAAAAATCATAAATATATGTTCACTGATGAGTGAACTGGGAAGGGAAACGGTATGTGCGTATGCAGCTGCAAAGGGAGGGCTCAAAATGCTTACAAGAAGCCTTGCCTCTGAATGGGGACAATACAACATTCAGGTAAATGGTATTGCTCCAGGATATATTGCAACACCGCAAACCGCGCCCTTAAGACAAGATGGCAATCCTTTTAATGATTACGTCAAGGCAAGAACCCCTGCAAACAGATGGGGAACACCTGAAGATTTGAAAGGACCTGCAGTCTTTCTTGCGTCGAAAGCATCTGACTTTGTAAATGGACATGTCCTTTTTGTCGATGGAGGACTGCTTGCGTATATTGGCAAGCAGCCATAACAATTTTGGAGAAAAAGATAATTGTGCTATAATATACTATAAATCAATGTGAAAGGGACTATCAATGATTAAAGCAACACTTGATGATTGGGCACAATTATACGGACATGCAATAAGGCTGAAGAACTTAAGACCATGGGAATCATTAAGTTTTTTAGACACAATTTCAATAAAGATGCCCGATAGGGACGAGATGTATTATGTAAGCATAGACGAGAATCCCGAACTTATATCAATTCACATACTTAGGGATTCTTCATCCTATGCAAAATTTATCAAGACTTTTCTAAAACCCGATTACACCCATGAGGAAATATTCAACGACATTTGTTCCGTTGACATATTTACCATGTGCATTGGCAGCCGGGAGAGTGTACCCAAAAGCCAGTATAATATAATTAAAGAGCTGGGGCTTTCGTTCAGAGGAAGAATGGACTGGGTGTTTTTCCTGTCCAAAAGGAAATGCTATGCTCCTGCAGACCCGGACAAGATAGAAGTCATGCTGCTTGCTGAATGCATAGAGCAGATTTGCAATGCAGTTGAAGATTATAACACAAACAAGATTGATGTAAGGTTTGATGACGGCTTTGCATTATGCAGATATTTCGACGATGATGAGAAGAGATGGATGACTATTGAGAAGCAGGTTCCCATAGTCAATGCACAGTCAGATTACTACAAGTATGAAAATGAAATACAGATTCAAAGAATCAAGAAGACCCCATACAGTGGAGAAAGCTTTGATATTGACATAACCTTTGTCCAGTCTAGAATAAGAGACACCCAGATTGAAAGGGATCCGATTGTAAGCCTTCTGGTAATCAGCAACAGCAATTCAGGTGATAGCCTTTAAACAAGGATAGTTCTGCCAAACGATGATCTTGGTGAGTTGATTTTTGAGGCAGTTTTTTCTGCTATTGGAAAAACAGGCAGACCTGCGAAAATACACTACACTAAAGACATATGCGAGGAGCTGCTGGATGACTTTTGTTCCAAAACGGGCATACTTCTGGCCATGGAAGAAAGGCTTCCTAGTATTGAACAATTTTTGCATTCAATGATGTTTGATTGACAAGCACTACATAAAACTGAATATGGACGCATCCTTGATTATTTCCATTTTGTTAGCAGCGTGAAATATGTTTTTACATTTTGACACCAGCTCCAAGAGGTAATATTAACTATTTACAAACCTGTGAAAATGTGTTATATTATATTCATAATCATAAATTGAAAGGAATTTTTAAAATGTTCGTGGATGCGTCGGTTCAGGAATGGACAGAGCTATATGAAGTGGCTAAAGTTACAAAAAGCCTGAAACCTTGGCAGTATGTCGGCGATGATTGGATACTGGCGCTGGATATACCCGGGCGTGATGAACCATGTTATTGTATAGTAACTGGTGAGGACTCCGATGCAATAGCAATCGCAATTTATCCGAACAGAACATCTCTGGCAAAATACTCTGAATATCTGAGCAACAAGGACGATACATACCAGGTCAAATGTGAACAGAATTATTTAATCTGCTATTTCTGTGACAGACAGGAAATGCTTAGCATGCAGCTTGAGAAGTTGAGAGAACTTGGAATATCTTTTCGCGGCAAAAATGAATGGATACAATTTGTATCGATCAGACCTGGATATGCACCATATATGCTGGACAAAGGCGAAGTGCTTTTCTTAAAAGGTTTTTTTGAACAGTTCAATGAGTTTATCAAAGATTATTCAAAAGGATGCATGTATTTCTCAATCAAGGACGGTAACGTGCTCTACAGAAACTTTGTTGGAAACAATAATTACTCTTACACGCAGCAATCTCTTGAAGTATCCCCCGATGTGAATAAAATAATGCCAATACATGATGAGGACCTGGTCAATCTTGTTAAAAAGATGCCAGCTACCGATTCGGAAATGGAGCTTGATTTGGTGTACATAGATTCAACTATTTATGACGAAGATCTGGACAGGCCAGCGATAGGCAGATTGGTAGTGCTTGGGGAGAACTTGTCTGAATCAATTCTGGGTGTTAAAGTTGTTTTGCCAACACAGAATCCAGCAAAAGAAATCTATGATTTCATAACGCAGAAAATAACCATTCATGGCCGGCCAAAAGTGATATACTGCAAGCGTGACATTTGTTATGAGACTTTGGCTGAGTTCTGCAAGAAGACAGAAATAAAACTGGAAAGAATAAGCAATCTGGTATTAATAGATGAGCTTGTCAAAGCGATATGACTAGAATGGTGCAAACCAGTAACTTCATGAGGGTTGCTGGTTTTTTTTTCAATATGGAGGTTGTGCAATGTCATTTGAAATTGTTCAGCAGGACATAACAAAACTAAAGGTGGATGCAATTGTCAACGCTGCCAACACCGAACTTAAAATGGGAGGTGGTGTTTGTGGAGCGATTTTCCGGGCTGCCGGAGCAAGCAAACTGCAAGAAGCCTGCGACAAGCTTGCCCCAATAAAAATTGGTGAGGCAGTCATAACTCCAAGCTTCAATCTGCCAGCAAAGTATGTAATACACACAGCTGGACCCATATACAGCCAGTGGAGCAGGGAAGAAAACAGGCGTCTGTTACACAATGCTTACACAAATTCATTAAAACTGGCTGTGGAGTACGGATGTAAGAGCATTGCGTTTCCTTTAATATCGAGCGGTATTTATGGATACCCGAAAGATGAGGCGCTTGAAGTGGCCTTGACTGCAATTAAAGAATTTCTTCAAGAGAATGATATTGATGTAATACTTGCAGTACTGGACAAGGATGCGCTTGTTAAAAGGAATTAAACTGTTTTGGGAAAAAATGTACTTTTGTTTCCTTGGGAAATAAAAGATATTACCTAAAAGTATTTACTTTAGCAAAATGCATTGATATAATTGTGTGCAATCCCAAAACACAGCAAGGAAAAACACTCTATACACAGTTTCAAACAACACGGGAAATCTTGGATTCACTTAAGAAGGCGATAAAATGATAGACATTCATGCACACCTGATACCAGGTGTCGATGATGGGTCCGTGTCTTTCTTCGAATCCGTCAGAATGCTGGAAATGGCATGTCAGTGCGGAGTTAGGGCATTGGTAGCAACGCCGCACAGCAATATCCCGATACAGAGCAACTACTATGGAGAATGGTTCGAAAATTGCTTTAAGAAACTGCAGGAATTAACAAAAGAAATACCAATTACCTTATACAAAGGAATGGAAATTTACCTTACAAAAGATGTGGTTGACCTAGTGAAGGACAACAAACTGATAACAATCAACAACACCAGATACATATTAATCGAATTACCTGTTTTTGACTCAACTCATAACATTCTTACAAATATCAAATCCATCATAAATGCAAATCTCATACCAATCATCGCACATCCCGAAAGATATGAGCTATTCCATGACGACACAAGTCTGCTAATGCAACTGGCAAGCCAAGGTTGTATCTTCCAAATCAACAAAGGGAGCATACTTGGTCAATTTGGCGCAACATCGCAGAAATTGGCCAAATACATGCTCAAACACGGTCTTGTACACGTTATTGCCAGTGACGCCCACAGCCCATACCAAAGAACCACCAGACTGGACGAAGCGTACGACTATATTTGTTACCGCTACGGTACTGACTATGCAAAAACATTGTTTTATATAAATCCAGGGAGAATTTTAAAAGACGAGAATATTGAAAGGTGGGGGTTATTGTGAAGATTTTCAGAGCAGTAATATTACTCTTGTCCATTGTGACAGGTATCTTTTACTTTATCCAGTTTGGGGTGTATGGAGTAAAAACAAATGGAACGTACCCGACCATAACAACTGATCGAAAAGTAATTGAAGTGAGCATAATGGATAAGGACAAGTTGTTTGAAGGGATTTCTGCCCGCGACGATCAGGATGGGGATCTAACCGGCAAAATACTGATTGAAAGCATATCAAAATTCATTGAAAAGGGCGTGTGCAACATAACATATGTTGTCTGTGACAGCGACAACAACGTGTCCAAACTGACAAGAAAGGTAAAGTACACAGACTACGAATCGCCAAAGTTCATAATCGACCATGAACCACAGTTTTATATCGGCAGTACTATATCCATGGACGACTTCATAAAATGCTATTGTCTCATTGATGGGGACATAAGCAGCAAGATAAAGTATGACTTTGGCAATCTGACAACAAATGTACCTGGAGTGTACACAGTAAAAGCCATGGTTACAAACTCAAAAGGTGATGTGGTTGATTTGAGCTTTGAGGTGACAGTCAGGGAAAGGAATGTAAAGACACCAAAGATAAAGCTTGAAAGCTATGTGCTGTATGTTAAAACGGGAGAGGAAGTTGACCCAAAAGACTACATACAATCAGTAACAGGAATTGACGGCATGCTTCTTGACATTTCCCTTGTGAACATCTATTCCGATCTGGACACATCAAAGCCTGGAGAGTATAGGATCTACTATAGTGTGACAGAGGGTGTAGAAACCTATACAACAAGCATGGTATGTGTTGTTGAAGAAGGGAATGCATGATGGAGAAAGAATTTAGCATTGAAGATATAGATATATACACGCTTCTGAGAGATATTCTCTTGAATCTGTGGACAATTGCACTAGGTGGGGCAGGTGTGGCAATGCTTGCGAGTTTCTATGTCAGGTACACATATGTGCCTGAATACAGAAGCCAGGTTACTTTTGTGGTAAGTACAAAAGACGCAACCAGCTCCATGTATGCAAATCTCAGCACCACGATTGAAATGGCAAATATTTTCACCCAGATAATGGACAGCGATATTCTAAAGGAGAAGGCATCTCAAATAGCTGGGTATGAGGAGCTGCCTGGAAAAATTGATGCCTACGCCATACCCGAAACAAATCTTTTGGTGGTTGGAGTAACCGCCAAAAGCCCGGAAGATGCTTTCAAGACCCTAAAGCTCATTATTGAGAACTATAGGCTGGTGTCAGACTACATATATGGGAATGCACATCTTGAAGACATTGAAGATATCGAAATGTCAGACTGGCCGGTAAACAGCGTGGATGAGCCTAGAATAAGGAAACTGTCCTTTTTGGCAGGAGCTTTTTTGTCTGCTTGTGCAGTTTGTGCTCTCTCATTCTTTAGAGATACAGTAAAGAATGAAAAACAGGCAAACTCAAAGCTGCATGCAAAACTATTGTCGACCATAAGGCATGAGCGCAAGTACAAAACTTTGAGACAGGTTTTAAAGCGAGCAAAGAGAACGCCCCTTGTAATTGACATGTTTGCCAGCATCGATTATATCTGCTCATACAAAAAGCTGTATAGACTCGCCGCCGCTTGGTGCGGTGTCCGACGGAGAAATCCTTGCAAACACAGCAGATTCTTCAATACTTGTGGTAAAACAGGACTTTGCAAGAGTAAGAGAAATCAATGATGCAATTGACAAGATGGATAAAAGCAAATGCCAGCTGCTTGGTATTGTTTTGAATAATCTAAAAGGTTTTCCTTTTGCCAGTTCTGTAAGAAGCAACATGTACAAAAGCTACTATTACAGAAGGGTTCCTCTGTTCAAAAAGAAAGAAGACACAAAGGAGGTTAGTCATGGATAATGAAACCTCAATAGACATAATGGTGCTTCTAAGCGATTTGATAAAGGGTATAAAAAAGTTTTGGCATATTGTGCTGGTACTTGCAAGCGTTATGTCCTGGCTGTTCTTTTATGTCTCTGCAAGAAAGTATACTCCTTTGTATACCTCAAAAGCCACTTTTACAATTCTTGCAGCATATGTGGACAATTACGCAGGATACAGCTACCGCTACTACTACAACAGCCAGACTGCCTCCCAGATGGCAGTTACTTTTCCATACATATTAAACAGTTATCATCTCCAGGAAATCGTGTGCGAGGATCTTGGTGTCCCTTACTTGAATGGAAGCATAAACGCAGTAGCAATACCCGACACAAACCTGTTTACAATTATGGTAACAAGCACCAATCCAAATGACGCATACCACATTCTGAACTCTGTAATACGGAACTATCCCAAAGTAGCAGAGTTTGTAATCGGAGATACAAAGATGAACATGCTGTCATCTCCCAAAGTGCCTACAAATCCTACAAACCGTCCTGTTTATTCACGCATGACAAAGATAGGATTCCTGGCTGGATGTGTTCTTGGCTGTGGATTTATCTTTCTTTATGCATTGACCAGAACCACAATAAGAAAAGTGGATGATGTAAAGAAGATTCTTAATCTTGAGTGTCTTGGCGTTCTGCCAGTAGTGAAATTCAAGAGAAGAAAAAATGACATGGACCATTCCGTAAACATTATGAATGATAAAGTGGGAAGTGCATTTGGCGAGTCCATACGATCGATTAGGACAAAGTTGCTAAAGGAAACGTCAGATAAAAAGAACAATGTAATTGTCGTAGCTGGCAGTGTTCCCAAGGAGGGAAAAACGACCCTTGCCATAAACCTGAGTATTGCCCTTGGACAGATGGGTTACTCGGTAATCCTTGTGGACGGGGATTTGAGAAATCCTTCGGTACTGAACATGTTGGATATAGTCATGCCTCTAAACGGCCTTGGGGAGATTCTAGAGGGAGAACAAACCATAGAGCAGAGCATACATGGTTTTGGCAAGTACAACATCAGCGTATTGGCAGGACAAAAATCATACCCAAATCCAAACAAGCTGTTGTCGCATCATTCCCTTGTGGAAGTAATAATTATGCTTAGAAACATGGCTGATTTTGTAATAATTGATACTCCGCCCTGCCACCTGGTTCCTGACGCTGTTGCCTTTGTAAAACTTGCGGACCATGCGGTTTACTGCATAAGACAGGATTATGCCAAAAGGAGCTTGATAATCGACTCTTTGACATCGTTGTCATACAGCCAGGTCAATGTGCTCGGAGCAGTTTTGACCTTCACAGAAACGGGTATTGGCAGTTATGGTTACAGATACGGTTATTTATACAAATATCCTTATTACAGAAAGCTGAGGTATTATGGTGAATCTGTTTAGTATAAAGAGGAAGATCCAGGACGGATCTTTGAAAGAAATGTGGATGGAGGCAAAATGGATATACGGGTATATAAAAAGATACAAAATGCAAGTTATCTTTTACATCTTCCTCTTTTCCGTAAGCACCATGTTTGGCCTTCTAAATGCAGTTGCCTCCAAATTTTTAATAGACAGCCTTGCAAACAGGCAGTTAAAAGTTATTATCACCATTGCAATAATATACATATCTTTTGGTTTGTTTGAGATATTGACATGAGCACTTACCAACAGGATTACTTCAAAAATTGATTTAAGGATAATAAATGACATAAGGATAGACATATATGACAGCATATTGAATATTGACTCGGAACATTTAATGGACTTTCACTCAGGAGACCTTCTAAATAGAATCAACTCTGATGCAAGGGCTGTTGCGGGCAGTGTTGTAGGCATGATACCAAGTTTTGTAACAAGGGTATTGCAGTTTTCCGGCTCGTTTATAATCATCCTGTATTTTGACCATGTTATGGCTTTGCTTGCTCTTGCCAGTGCGCCTGTATCCATGGTTGTATCGGATCTGTTGGTAAGGAAAATGAGGAAGCACAGCAAAAGAATGAGGGAAGCAAGTTCAAAACTCACGTCCTATCATGAAGAATCTTTTGTGAACATAGCAGCCATCAAAGCTCTGGGGCTGAAGTCTGTTTTTTCAAACAGACACAAAGAACAGCTTGAACAATATACGACAACAAGTTTGGACTATAACAAGTTTTCAATTCATACTCATCTGTTCATGTCAATAACCGGACTGGTTGTCTCTTATCTTTGCTTTGGTTGGGCGGTTTTCAGATTGTACCAGGGGTTCATAACCTTTGGAACAATGGTATTGTTTCTGCAACTTGCAGGCATGCTCAGATCAAGCTTTTCATCCCTGATATCTTTTATACCCTCTGCCATATCAGCAACCACATCAGCAGGAAGAGTCATGGCAATTATTGAAAAACCAACAGATGCCTGCGATATTTCCAATGATGAACAGATACTGAAAAGTGCGCGGAAGAGAGGAGTGGCAATCAGTCTTGAGGGCGTTTCCTTCAGCTACAGAAGGGGCAAGAAAGTGTTTGAAGATGCAAGCATTCTTGCAAGACCGGGAGAGACAATCGCCCTGGTAGGTCCTTCAGGAGAAGGAAAAACCACCATCCTTAAGATATTGCTTGGACTGCTCAAACCTCAAAAAGGAAGACTTAATATCTATCCATATAATGAGAAGCACAAGAATATTGTGTTTGACGACAAGGCAAGAATTCTTTTTTCCTATGTTCCTCAGGACAATATGTTGTTCTCAGGGACAATTGCAGAAAACTTGAGACTGGCAAAACCCGATGCAACAGAGGAGGAAATAAAGGAAGCTCTGGTAATGGCGGATGCATATGATTTTGTATCAAAACTGCCTGAGGGAATATATTCAAATGTTGAAGAAAGAGGAAAGAATTTCTCCGAGGGGCAGATACAAAGACTTTCAATTGCCAGGGCATTGATAAGGAAAGCGCCCATACTGCTTCTTGATGAGGCCACCAGCAGCCTTGATGTGGATACCGAGAGAAGGATTCTGATGAATATAAAGAGGATAAAGGGAGAAGTAACCTGCATACTTACACCCCACAGACCAAGCGTGCTTGGTATTTGCGACAGAGTGTACCGAGTAAGTGGCGGAAGAGTTGCGTTATTTGGCGGAGGTGAAAGTCTTGAACCCGACCTGCAAGGCGTTCTTGAAGCTTATTAAAAGCCACATAAGAAATGAAGAGCCCAATATGGATTCAGATGTGAACCTTGAGGAGGTGTTTTCTCTTGCCTGCAAACACAATCTCCTTCCTCTTGTGTATGATGCGGCAAGTTTGCTTGAGTATGAAGGAAAAGAGCGTGTGCGTAATCATGCGTTATACACCATGATAGGACAGACCAAAAGAACCTTTGAATTCCTAAAGGTGTACAATTTTCTTGTACATAACGGGCTGAAACCCCTTGTGCTAAAAGGGCTTGTCGCAAGAAGCTTGTATCAGTCTCCCGACCTTAGGATATCTTCCGACGAAGATATTTACATACGTAAGGAGGATTATGCTCTATGTCATGACCTTTTAATGAGATATGGATACAGAGTGGGTAAAACATGTGCAAACAAGGATCCAAAGGATGCCCAGGCAATTTCGTACATGGCACCCAATTCAGACCTTTGCATAGAAGTGCATGTTAATCTGTTTGGTTTGTCAGGTGTAAGAAAGGAACTTAATAAATACTTCAATGAATCCTTTGACAGATGCATAACACTGGAAATAGAAGGATTTGAAATTTATACGCTCTGTCACACAGACCACTTTCTGTTTATCTTCCTTCATTTATACAAACACTTGATAGGTTATGGTGTTGGCATAAGACAGTGTATGGACTTGGCGCTTTTTGCAAAGAAGTTCTTTGAACAGATTTGCTGGGAACAAATAATTGCAATTGTCAGAGAATTAGGATGTGAGCAGTTGCTTTACTCCTTGTTTGACATTGGAATTAATGAGCTGGGAATTTGTCTTGATATTTCAGATATTCCTTTTGACGGAAATATAAAAGTTTCAAACCGCATGACTTTGATTGTTGACATGATTGAAGGAGGAGTGTTTGGCAAGTCCTGCAGCGAGAGAATTTTCTCAGGACCGGTTGTACAGATGGCAGCTTCAAGCAAAAAGAGAATGAATGTCATTTTGGGATTTGTGAAGGCATGTTTTCCTTCAAAAGAATATCTCAAATATTCGTACCTGGTACTAAAGAAACATTCCTTTTTACTGCCTTTTGTGTGGGTATACAGAATTATCAGGTATCTAAAAAGAACAAAAGAACCGGCAGTGGTTGAAGGTCTTGGAATTGCAAGAAAGAGGCTTTCCCTTCTTGAAGAATACGGTCTTGTTCAATAGGGTAGGGGTGATGTTATTGAAGATTGTTAAAAATATAACGATAATTGTGCTTACTGTAGTATCGATAGTAAGTTTGTTTGTTTTGTATTTTTTTCATCAGGACATAGCGT
>JAAYLF010000337.1 GCA_012522035.1 Clostridiaceae bacterium | reverse complement strand
TTTTGTAATTCCAAAATCACTTACATTATCTTCCATTTTCTCCCACTTCTGATTCTCCTGATCAAAAAGTATCAAGGAACCAGCGGAAGTCAAACAAACATTGGAAAGGGCTTTTATATACATTTCGTTTGTCTCTTCACGGGTATTTGCAACACCTTCGTATACAAAAGAAATTCTTCCTGATGAAACATAAACCACTACCGGCATGACTGGATCCACATAAAGAATCTCACCTGCCACAAGGCTAACCTCTTTTACTTCCAAAAATATCCTCTTCCGTCCTCAAGACAGCTTACAAGCTCCTTTGCACCATCAAAAATCTCTTCCACCTTGCCCTTGTTGTACATATACAGCTTTTCATCCTTTATGTAATACACATGATCCAAGTTGAGGTCTGCAAGAACCGGTCTGGCAGAATTGGCAGAAAGCATGGCGGAAAACTCCAGGTTGTCATTTTTGTACAACATAACCTGAGAGTCGGTAATGCAAATCATCTTTATGCCATCAGGAGATATTCTGAAATCCTGAACACCTTGAGCTACAAGTTTTGAAGTTTTTAAGTTGCTTTTGTATAGATACCCTTTGCTGGTGTTTCCCTTTATGCAGTAGACGACACTTCCAGTTCTGTTTATCATGAAGTTTCTGACACTTACATCCACCACTCCCGATCGCAAGCCATAGGGCAAATCCATGTAGTGCAGGGATTGATCATTGTCATCCATATAGAAGAATCTTTTGCCGTCCTCACTGATTCTTGTACCATGGGCAGATATTTGTGCATCCAGCTTGGTGGTTTTGCCTTTTCGAAAGTTGGTCATGTATATCCCGTCATCTTTTCTGTATAAAACAAGGTTTGGGTAATCACCAGACATGTTCCTGAAAAAAACGGCTATTGCAATTACGGCCAGCACAAAAACAACAACAGATATAACTGCAATACGTTTTAGTTTTGACTCACTTTTTATGCTTTTTGCCACAGCCAGACTTTCGTATTTTTTGCATAGCTTCATGCCCGATTCCACAAAAGATCCGCACTGCACACATTCTGCATACTCTTTGCCGCAATTTGGGCAAATGTTTACCCGTTCATCCATATCAACGCCGCATGCCGTACATTTCATTATCAATCAACCTCTCCTTATTCTTATCTAACAAACAATATGTACATATTGTCAGCAAAAAAATATTGATAGAAATCTCCCATCTCATGGTATTCTTTCCTCGGTACAATCATGGAATCTACGAAAGTTTCCATTTCTCTTTTTTCTTTACCGTTATGGTAGAAAACGCTCCCTTCCTTGGAATACGCAAAGGTTTTATTCCCCAAATAATTGTATGTAAATATTCCTTTGTCAACAAGAATGGGTTTACCCTTGATATATATGTACAAATCAATCATCCTGCGGCTTATTGCAAGGTTTGGATTATGGTCCTTTGTGTAGATGATGTTGCCATCCTTGTCTGCTCCTACCAGTGCAATATCCACATTCACACCCGTGTCGACAAGTTTCTTGTCCACATACAAGTCCCCATGGTTCCATGTGATATTCTTTACATACACACATTTATCCTTGTCAACAAGAAGATCAAACACGACCACATTTTGGTCATACCGCGTGCTTTTCTTCTTTTCAATATCGTAGACCATAAGGTCTCCATTTGATTCAAGATAATATATCCTGGTGCCCGAGCTGTTTATCAATATTTCCTTGTTGTCTATAAGTTCCTCCCTGTATACGCTTCCTTTCCTGGCTATGTATCGGTTGTGGCTTCTGTCTTCAAATACCAAGACTTCTTTTTTGTCATGAAGATACACATCTTCATAATATTCCACAGTGTCAAATATGTATGTTTTTTTGTCAAAGTAGCAGAGTTTGTTGTCGGTATTAACAAAGAACATCTTTCCTGACTCATAGACATGTTTTATGTGCTTTACATCCTCAACGACAGCCTTTTTCTTTCCGGATTTGTAAATATACACTTTGCTGTCACTAAGATAATATACCGTCTTGATATCGTTGTAGTATATAAGTTCTTGAGCTTCTATCACTATTTTCCCCCTGTCATAGACATGCATGGTGCCTTTTGAAAAGAAGGCAAGCCTTTTGCCATCACTGCTCGTTTGCATAAAGTCCACATCCTGGAAAAGGGCTTCTTTCCTGCCTGACTGCCATTTGTACAATGTGTTGCTTAATGCCCCTCCCTTTGTATAGTATACTGTTTTGCCGTTTTTGCTTATGCTGTAGCTGAAAACATGGTCGTCAACCACTTTTGGCCTGTCGGACATGGTTAAATCCAGGTATTTAAGGGTACTGTTTCTGCCTGAGATATAAAAGAGTCGTTTTCCACTGCCGCTTATTTTCACTTCTTTTATCTCCTCTTCACCCAGGTCAATTTTAACAGAGAGATTGTCAGCAAAAAAATGGCCATCCTTTTTATACACGATGGCATTTTTTAGTCTGTCCCTTGAAAAGAATTTATACGCAAAGAAAGCCATGACTGCAACCATAGCCACAGTCAGCAAGGCAAAAAGCAAGGGCCTTTTCTTCAATTTTGTGAATATACCTATTCTTTCTATACTTGCTTCTACTTGTTCTTCATGAGGTGTTCCGCAGCTGGGACAAATGTTGACATCCTCATCCAAGGCTGAACCGCACTGTCTGCATGTCATTATGCTCCCTCCATTCCATAATTTTTCTACAAGAATAATCTAAAAAGCGAATACAAGGTGTCATGATCAAAGAAATCGTCCGATGGGTAATACTCATGGCTGACTGTAAGCAAATCATCCACGTTTGCGTCTATCTTGCTTTTGATTTTGCCATCAAAGAAGTACAAATCCTTGCTGCCGTTTTTGTAAACAATGGCCTTGTCGTTAAAGTATACGTAATCCGCAATTGTTTCTCCCACCAAAATCGGCTTGTCTTCTTTGAAGATGTATAAATCAAGAAAAACACTTTCAGAGTCAGATTTCTTTGTATAGATTATGCTGCCTTTTGCATCGGCTTTAATGCTGTCTATCCTTATTTGTTTGTCAACCTCAACACCATCAACAAAAGTTGTGATAGTGTTATTTTCCGTTTTAAAGTATATGCACTTGTCGGTATTGGGAATAAAGTTAAAAAAGATAACTTTTGTGTCGACAAGATGACTCTTGCCAGATTCTACGTCATACATAACAAGGTCGCCAAATCCTCCTTCACTGATGGCACGATAGATAATTTTAGTACCTGCACTGTTTATAGCATAGTCTGAGGAGGATGGTTCTTTCATTTTGTGTACTTTGTCCTTTACCGCCACATGCAAGCCATGGCTGTTGTCTTCGTAGACAATAATAGGTTTGTCCCTTTCAAAACGGTACATAAAATAGGAGTCTGTAACTTTCTCAAACACCGTATGAACTCTTCCATCATACCATAAGAGTCTGTCTTCCTGGTCAAGATAATATACCCCCTCATCATGGATATTGAAGATCCTCTTTACATTCTCCACAACCAGCTCGTTTTTGCCTTTTTCATAGACATAGAGCCTGTTGTCTTTCACATACCAGATCTCTTTGAAATCGTTTCTGTAAAAGACAGTGTTTGAAAAATATAGAGGTTTGCCGTCTGTATATATGTATTCCTGATTGTCTTGGGTGTATTTAACCCTCTCTCCATCCCTGCTGCATGAAAAGCCTTCCACGTTTTCTGCAATCTTGTCAATCTTGCCTTTACTCCACCTGTAAAGAGTGTTTTCTTTCATGTAGTACGCTGTATCTCCCTTTTCACTGATGTGATAACTTGAAACGTTCTCATCTATGACTTTTGGGGTTTTGCCTTTGGAAAGATACAAATATTTAAAAACCTTTCCATTTGCAAGATAAAAAAGAACTTTCTCGTCTCTTGAAATTGTTATGTCTGTCATTTCTTCTTCCACAGTCCACATGTTCTTGAAGTTGTATATGTGGTAAGTACCATTCTTTACATAGATAAAAATCCCCTCTCCCATTTTCTTTCGTCCATCTATTTGCAAGGCAAGTATAAAGTCCAGCAGCACCTAAACAGAGGCAGCTAATGCCGCGATTCTTTTGATCAGTCTGTCATTCAAGTTTTTCCTTTGTCTTTTTTCTTTTTCCTTATGCAGGCACTCTTCACATAACCCTTCTCCATCCTGAAGGAGTTTGCCGCATTTTTCACACTCGGCATACTCCCTGCCGCATCCTGGACAAATGCTTACGCTTAAGTCCAGTTCCTTTCCAAACCTGCTGCAATACATAATCCTACTCCCAAACTTTTACCTTTTCTCGTATTCGAACACTCTAAAAATTTCAAACCCGTTAAGACTATATGATTCTTCCTCGCAATAACCGTATGTTTCCTCTCTTACCGGAACAAATGAATACACCTTGTCATCCATGATATATTCATATACTCCATCATACATGTACAAGTCCGTATATGAAGAACCCGGGGTACGTTTCAAATAGTAAATCCTTTCCGGTCCGTAATAGTAGTAGTTCTCAAAATTGATAGTAACTATTTGGGTTTCTCCATCTATAATCAAACACAAAACCTTTTCATCGCCAGTTGTCTGGAATATGATGTTACCTTCCATATCGGAAAATACCAAAGATTTTTCCACCGATTCGTTTATCAATTTTCGGTTGAAGTACAATCCGAAATATTGGTATTGAACCGTTTTGCTGGTTAGAATGTCTCCTTTTGCACTCAGACCAAAATCATCAACATTGGTGTCATATACTTCCCATCTGCCTTCTTCCAAATCCCTAGAATACAGATGTCCGTCCCAGGATAAAACATAAACCTTTTTACCGCTTGCACTGGCTTTAACGGGAGTGCTGTTTATAGATAATGTGATGGTCCTGTCCCCATGTACAACAGTGGCATCGTTGGCGCTGTCCACTATCACAACAGGTTCTTTTGTGCCTGCATAAAGCAGTGAACTGTAATAGAGGTTCAACACTTTTACTTCCTTCAGGTCATAATAGCAGAGGGAGTTGGCCTTGTTGTGGAAATACAGTCTTCCATCCTGAAGACAACTTACCATTTTCTTTACCCCGTCATATACCTCCACAACTGCTCCGTCCTTGTATGTATTAAGCTTTCCATCCAATACAAAGCAGATGCAGTCAAGCTCCACGTCGCAGTATAGGGGGTGGTTTGTATCATAGGCAGAGGAAAACTCAAGATTGTCTTCCTTGTAGTAAAATACTACATCTTCCGTTGTATAAAGCAGTTTGCTTCCATCAGGAGATATTTTAAAATCCACAACCCCTTCAGCGATGAGTTCGGGTGATGTCAAATCACTTTTATACAGTTTTCTTTCATGGGGGCTTAGTTTCACATAATAGACCAAGTCGCCTGTTTTGCTTATCTTGAATTCCTTGACACTGTCATCCACCACTCCGCCCTTTCGCAAAGCGGGCAATTCCACATACATTAAAGAATTGACATTCTCGTTTATATAGAAGAATTTGCTTCCATCCTGGCTGATTCTTGTATTCACAGGTTTTATCAGAGCATCTTCTTTACTTGCTCTTGTGAGATCAAAATTTGCGATGTGAACAAGACCGTCTTTGTTGTATACAACAAGATTGGGATAATCAACAAGGGCGGTAAAACCCCAAAAGACAGCAAATCCAATAACTGCAATCAGGTACAAAACTACTGTTGCAACAGATGCAATTTTTAAATTCCGTTTACTCTTGTTCAGCTTTTCTTTAAGTTCACTGCCACATCTTGTGCAGAGCTTTTTGTCCTTTGGAATATATGTCTTGCACATCTCACACTTTGAAAGCTCCTGCCCGCAGTTCTGGCAGAATTCAAAGTCACCATCCAGTTCATAACCACATGATTCACATTTCATAATTAAATTGGCCTCTCTTTATGTTTTTTGATATGAAAATAATAGTATATATTACATATACAGTCAACAATGCATGCTTTAAAACAACCACAACAGTTGGTCTTCGTTTAAAGAGAAGAAAAGCTTATGCCAGAATCAAAACTATAACAGTAACAAGTAATATTTTTTTGTTGAAACTTCTCTTTTTCTCAATTGTTTCTTCCAGCATGTATTCCTTTAACATATGCATAATTCTACCATTTAAAAGATATTTTTACAAAAGACTTCTTTCAATAATCAAATCATCGGATCCGATATAATGAAA
>JAAYLF010000336.1 GCA_012522035.1 Clostridiaceae bacterium | reverse complement strand
GTGGTACCGTACCCCATGAAAAGGTATACATGTATTTGAATGCATCTGACGTGTTTGTACTTCCCACACTGGCGGAAGGGTTGTGCAATGCAATCCTTGAAGCGCTGGCATGTGGTGTGCCAGTTATATCTTCCGATTTGCCCTTCAACTACGATGTACTTGATGACAGCTGTTCGATTTTGGTGAATCCGAAGAACAAAGATGAGATATATAGTGCCATTCTTCGTCTTAAGGAGGATGAGGAGCTTAAAAAAAGGCTTTCCGAAGGAGCCCTTGAAAAAGCCTCAAAGTTTTCATTGAAAAACAGAATTGCCAAGATTTTGGAATTTATAAACAATAACATCTAGTCGATTCTGTTTATTTGAAACATTGCCATAACTGTTACGCCTATTATGCCGCCAACTATTAATCCCAACAAAAACATCATTGTAAACAACCTCCAAAATTTAGTATTATTATTCTGTACGCAATTTTTAAAATTATGCATTTCAGGTAGAATAAATTTACAATTTTCTTGCAAAAACTATTCCAAAATGTTATTGTATCTTTTGAGGTGGTATTAAATGCAAGCTATAATTCTTGCTGCGGGCTTCGGGCAGAGATTGGCCCCTGTAACGGAAGAACTGCCAAAAGCGCTAGTTGAAGTCAATGGTTGTCCTTTGCTTGAAACTGCGCTTAATCTTTTATCGGAATTTGACATAGACGAGGTTATAATTGTAGTTGGGCATTTGCGTGATAAAATTATTGAGAGAATAGGAACCGACTACAAGGGTATGAGGATAACTTATGTGGACAACCCTCGCTACAGGGAAACCAACAATGTGTACTCCTTCTATCTAACCAAGGAATATATCAGAGATGATGTAATCATACTTGAGTGTGATTTGTTTTTTGAAAAACAGCTGCTCGAGGAAATTGTCAACGGAGAAGGGGACTGCAGCATACTGGTAAGCCCGTACAACAAGGAAACAATGGACGGTACTGTTATACGTACCGATGGGGACAAGGCAAAGGCTCTGATTATTAAAAAACATCAATACAAGGATTTTGATTATTCAGGCTGCATGAAAACAGTAAATGTGTACAAGTTTAAAAAAGAATTCATTCTTAATCATTTTATGCCGGCTGTCAGCACATATGTGCAGCATGAATCGGTAAACAGCTATTATGAACTTGTTCTTGGCTCTTTGATATATTATGGAAATAGCGATATCAGGGTTGTTGTGATTGATGAAGACGCCTGGGCGGAAATTGATGATGTTGAAGACCTTGCAAGAGCGGAAAAAAAGTTTAAAAGGTGAGTAGTTTGTACAAGGATGTAATAGGTATTGTGGGCGGAATGGGTTCCTTTGCAACCTGTGATCTGTTTAGACGACTAATTGAGGCTTTCCCCGCTGAAAAAGAGTGGGACAGGCCAAGAATAGTTATTGACAACAACTGCACAATGCCAAGTCGGGTAAGAGCAATTATATATAAAGAAGAAAGACCAAGGCTTGTTGAACTTTTGACAGAGTCGGTTATCAATCTTCGAAATATGGGATGTACCAAAATAATACTGGCATGCAACACATCCCACGTATTTCTTGATGAGATATACGAACTGTATGAAATAAAGACAGGCAGGCATGACCATAACATTATGAATATGATTGAAGTCATTGCAGAAAGTTTGCATGATCAAGGCATAAAAAGGGTTGCTTTAATGGCAACTGAAGGCACGATGGAATCCAGGATTTACGATGAGTATTTGTCAAAGTACAAAATAGAAGTCATACCTCCCAGGAAGGAAGACTATGCTGAGTTTCGATACCTTATAGAATGTGTGAAGCAGAACAGAGTGGACAAGGAGGCGGTAAACCGATTCATGCTCAGTGCTGAAAACCTTGGCTGCAGAGATGTAATACTTGGCTGTACAGAGTTTCCTGTGTTTTTAAGATATATAGATAATATGCCGAATGTGACTCTGCATGACGCCATTGAGTATTTGATTAACAAATTAAAGAAAGAACTGATTTAACAAGATGAAGATTTACGACAAGCTTTTAAATCACTATCAGGTTTTTTTCAACAAGAAAATCAAGTCTCTTAGAAGGAAAAGAAACATTCTTTTGTATTGTGCCTCCGATACCATGGTCTGGCACATTCTCAATTATTATGACCAGGTTAAGGAGGATCCCGGATATAACTTTTACTTGTACTACGGCGATGCCAAGACAGATTGCGAAACAAGCGCAAGAATGTCCTACGAGATAACAAAGGATACGCACATAAAACCAATAACAAACAAGAAAAAGCTTGTGCTTGTTCCGCTGGATTTGATTGTGACAGCGGATCTTGATTATGAACCACTAAGGTACAAAAAAGATATTGTCCCCATACTTTATGTAAATCATGGCTTTCATATAGTTAGCATAGACAAGGAAAGAAATCTGTACGCATATGGGGAAAGAGCATTGGATGAAAAGGGAAGATGCAAGTTTTCATGTATACTTGAGGCCAATTTGCGAATAGCCAATGCCATGAACAACATAGAGCCTTTCAAGGGACTTGTGAGGCATGTAGGAGCAAAAGACGGAGACCTCATTGAACGTGAAATTGATAATTACACCATGTACAGAAAGAAACTTGGCATAAAGGCAGAAGAGACTTTGGTTTGTGTTTTTGGAACATGGAGAAAGGAAAGTCTTTTTCAGTATTTAGGCAGGGAGTTTCTTGAAGCAATGGGCAGAATGACGGGCAAGGGATACAAGTTTGTCCTGTCGATTCATCCCAGGGAGTACGCAAAATATGATGAGGATGTCGAGCCCATGGGCCCTGTGCTGGAGGAGTATGCCCAAAAATATGGCTTTATTGTAAGGCATCCAAGTGACAGCTTTATACCATATCTTATCGCATCAGACATGGTTATCTCCGACTACACATCCCTGTATGAAAACGCAATTCTTGCCGGCAAGAAGCTTTGCTTTAGTTATTTTCCGCAATATTCGGTGGGAGAGCTGTCTATTGCTGATTCCATGAGAAATGAAATAAAGGTTTTAAGAAGGGAAGATATAAAAGATCTTGAAAAGCAGCTGAAAGAAATACAGGATGCGGATTATTCTGCGGTTTTGGAAAAGTACAAAAAAGAGATCTATCCCGGGATGGGTGTATACAAAAGCCGTGTTAATGAAATAACCAGGGAGCTGGTGGGGTTGAAATGAATAGAGAATTGGTAAGTGTCATTGTTCCTGTATACAACACTGAAAAATATCTGAAAAAGTGCATAGATTCAATACTAAACCAGACTTACAAGGACATTGAACTGATTCTTGTTGATGATGGGTCTACGGACAAAAGCCTTGAAATATTGCGTGAATACGAAAAGCAGGACAACAGGGTTGTTGTGATAACCCAGGAGAACAAGGGGGTTTCCGAAGCGAGAAACACAGGTCTTGAGGCAGCCACAGGCAGGTATATAGGGTTTTTTGACTCCGATGATTATATTTCTTTAAACATGATTGAACATCTGGTTGGTATTCTTGAGGATGGTTATGATTTTGCTTCCTGCGGGTGGCTTTATGAAACCGAGGAAGGTAAAACAGAGCAATCTACAAGTGGTAGTATAAAAGTATTGGAAACTCGGAATGATATACTGACATGCATGTTTGAGCAAGGGGGGTGTGCGCCGAACGTTTGCAACAAGTTGTTAAGAGGGGATATTATAAAACAGCATGGCATTCGCTTTCCGAAAGGGATCAAGATTGGAGAGGACATGATTATGCTGTGTGAGTACGTCTTGAACTGTGGAAAGGGATTTTATGATCCAAATCCTTTGTATCACTACGTGACAAGGAAAGACTCTGCATATCACAAGCGGATTGTAAAAGGCAGCTTTGATGAAAGTTTTGTGAATGAGATAAAAGCTCATGAAATTGTTTTGAAAATGCTGCCTGAGGGTCGGGCAAGAAAAAGGTTTATCAACAAAATGTATTATGTAAGCTTGAGAACCATGATGTTTCTTGCATATGCAGGGTTTCCGGATCAGGAATTGCAGGATTCTCTTATTCGCTTTCTAAGAGAAAATTTGACTGCTTACCTCTCGTCGGACAGAGGACTTAAGCAGAAGATTCATGCGTTGTTAATGTGTGCAAGTCCAAGACTTTGGCAATATGTTTTCAAGTATAGAGGATAAGGAAATGTCAGCGAGAAAATCAAGAAGCCTTTATTCTACTAAAAACATCATAACGGGCATTGGTGGACAGATAATCAATATTGTGCTTGGCTTTGTTTCACGCACCTTTTTTATTAATGCTTTGGGGCAGGAGTTTCTGGGAGTAAGCAGTCTCTTTACCACCATTCTTACCATGCTTAATATTACGGAGCTTGGTATTTCCACTGCCATTGTTTTCAGTCTTTACAAGCCCTTGGCAGAAAACGACCAGGCCAAATGTCAGATGCTTTTAAAACTGCTTAGGAAAATATATGCGGTCATTGGATTTGTTGTTCTTGGTTTAGGGCTTTCCATAATGCCTTTTTTGCCATATATAATCAAAGGGAACACCGAAGTTGCAAATATAAATGTTATTTACATTATTTATCTTTTGCAGTCTGCTTTGTCATACTGGTTTTACTCCTATAAATACACTATTCTTCAGGCAGACCAGAGACAGTACGTTGCTACTCTGGTAGGTTAATTCATAACCTAGTCAGTGCCCCTTCTTCAAATAGGAGTGCTGCTATTGGAGCAGTACACGAGCATGATGAAGGCACAAACAGGTTTTGTAATTTATCTTCTTGTCAACCTTGTTTTCGTGGTTGTGAAGAACATCGTCATTGCAAAAAGAGTTGACAGGCTTTACCCTTATTTGTCAGATCGGGAACTGGCCAAGCAAACACATGAACTTGCCCGGGAGGAAAAGAGAGGTATTTTCAAGAATGTAATAGGGCTTGCCTGTTACAAGATCAGCAATGTAACACTTTCTTCTACTGACAGCATTATTATTTCCAGTTATATCAACGTGGCAGCGGGTGGTATCTACTCTAACTAGGTATTAATACTGAATATTGTCATTACCTTGGTTGGTATTGTTTTTGGCGCCTTCACCGCAGGAATTGGAAACTTGTATGTAACTGAGTCAAAAGAGAAGAGTGAATTCATTTTCAGATGTTTGAACCTTTTGAACTTCTGGGTATATGGTGCATGTGGTATCTGTTTCTTCTATCTTGTTAATCCGTTTATCAAATTGTGGGTGGGAGAGGATTACTTGTTCCCAATAGCTGTTGTAGCAGTCATAGTGGCAAACTTTCTTACAGACGGGCTGCAAAATGCGGTCATATCCTACAAGGATGCCTGCGGCTTGTTTTGGGAAGGCAAGTTTAGACCCATTGCTTCCGCCTTGCTTAACATTGTGTTTTCTTTAATCCTTGTCAGGTTTCTGGGTATTACTGGTGTAATTCTTGGCACTATTGCTAGCAGATTCCTGACAACTTGGTGGTTTGATGCTTTGCTTGTCCATAAAAGGGCTTTTAACAAATCGCCAGCAGGTTACTATTTTAGATATCTTAGATATCTTGCAATTGTCGTTGCAACAGCACTGCTTGTATATCCTGTAGCAAACCTGATTGATGCAACCAATCTGATTTTATGGGCAGCCAAAGGATTTGTTTGTTTTCTCATCCCTAACGTGACCTTCCTCACAATCTTTAGAAATACAGAAGAGTTCCGATATATATTAATGATTGTGAAAGATTTGCTCACACATTTTTTTAAGCGTTAACTTTCCCATGTTCCCTGTGGGAACATTTTTGCCCTGTATAAATGTTAAAATCATGTAGTTTATAATATTTGGCTGAACACAAGGGGGCAAAAGTGTGAGCAATCATTATCCAATGAACATCTGTGGCAAATTAATAAAACATGCCCGGAATGCTGCAAATATGACGCAGGAACAATTGGCAGCAAAGCTTCAGCTTGATGGTATTATACTCTCGCGTGTTCAAATAAGCAAGATCGAGAAAGGATACAGGTACATAACGGATCAAGAACTTGCTGGTTTCGTAAGAATATTGGGTAAGAACCTTTTACATGACTATTGGACCGAAATTAACAAGGGAGGAGACGAGCAGCTTTACCGCAGCAGGGATAAGAAGACTTCGAACGTTGCTGAGAGAGACAAGTTTGAGTAATCATGGAGGTTTTTATCAATGCAAAATTCTGGTGTTACCAAACCGCTAAATATTATAATTGCGCTACCAGAATCAGATTTTTTCAAAGAGTT
>JAAYLF010000335.1 GCA_012522035.1 Clostridiaceae bacterium | reverse complement strand
CATATTTTCACCAGGATGGTCTATTCGGGAAAATATGAGACCAATTAATAAGATTGGCAGGATAAAACTCCAACTGCATGGATGCTCACTTCCTTGCGTAAAAGGCGTTTTCAATTCCTTGTTTTTCCCCTTTTATTCTTTGAAATTGATGTATTTACTGATTATCTCACCATAGAACCTCACAGCACCTTGAATTTCACTTTCAGTAGGATGCCCCTTGCTAATTCCACCAACAAGCTTGAAAGGTCCATATGTATCATATCCCTTGCAGTAATAAGTGCCAAGAACATTACAATTTTTCTTAGATAGAATTCTCTTTATGCTTTTTGCATAATCCGGCCCTGTTTTTCCGCAGGTATACATAAGAAAAACATTTTTGCATTCAGGCATTTTATCTTTTGTTACTTGCAAAATTTCTTTGTAAAATCCGCCAAAGGCAACACCGGATGCAATACCAATAAGATCATATTCTTCCAGAGCAATAACATCTTCTTTTACATTGAGAAGTATGACATCTTGATATTCTTTCTTTATTTCATCACAAAGTCTTTTTGTATTTCCATGGTGCCAGGATTCATATAATATTGCTGTTTTCATCTTTATTCCCCCTATCCCTTGTTTCAAAAGTTTAATCAATGTATAAAAGCAAAGCCAAAACAGTATGATCAATTTTCATGTTTTCCTGTCGTCTCCAGTCATCGGATAGTTTCTGGCATTTAAAATTCTTGCCAAAGTTCCAAAAACCATCTTTATTCCTTTTGTCTTTCAGACAGCGTAGTTCTTCTTCAAATTCTTTTTTGAAGCAGGGAAATTTGGAAAGAAGTAAATACACCTTGTACAACTCAGAAAAATTGTTATCAAAGCCATGATTTAGTACAACATTTGTATAGCGAACAACCTGTCCATTATGATGCAGCCATCTAAGGTAATTTAGTTTCAACTCATCACTTATTTCAGCTTGCATGTTGCCGAACAACTCAATAAGATATATTGAGTTGAGCCCAATATAACTTCCATCAATATCACAACCCAATAAATCTTTTGATATCTTGTTTGTTCTATCCTTGTTATACTCACCATTCTCAAATGCTTCTTTTAAAATAGCATGCCAGCAATTGAAAATGTCCTTAAACTCCATGCAATTTGAACCAAATATTGAGAGTTTGGTTGCAACAAACAAAGGTTGAGCAGATCTGTACCATCGATTTTTTTCAAATCCATCCGGCCAATCAATTTCATTCCTTAATATTTTCTCCATATAGTCACATGATTTATCAACCAACGAATTGCCACGTCGAAGATCCAGCATTTTCATAGAATTAAGTGCTGTTTCTGTCGTTGAAAATTTCTGCTTTGTTTTTGAGTCGCGGGAATGAAACCTTCCATATCCACCATCATCGAGCTGGTTTGCTTTCAATAATTCAACCCACTTGCTATTATAGAATTCAGTAAACAGTTCAGAGTCAATTTCTTGCTTGAGTATTCTTCTAATTCTGTATCTAACCGCAGCACAAGGAGATAATTCCTGAATTTGGTCAATTACGTTGAACATGCTTAAGCCTACTTCCTTTCCTGGTCAAAACAACCACCAACAGCATTTACCATGCATGCATTGTACTTACAATTCTTTAATCATAATCAAGCAAGGATTTTCAGAATCCCACATTTCAGTTAATGTTATTAATTCTTCGAAACCAACTTTTTTATAAAACAGACTTGTTCTTTCGTAGGGTTCATATTCCACAATATCGCTTAGCGTTTTTACAATTATGTACTTGCAATTATTGTTCTTTAGATACTCTTCTGCTTTAGCCAACAATAATCTTCCTATGCCTCTACCCTGATATTCAGGCAATACTCCAAAAACATAGATATCGCCCGTATGACCATAATGAATCTTTATAGAAATAAAACCAATGCATTTGTCTTCATGATCCAAGGCAGCCCAAAATGGCAGAGATGTCACACCATCTACAAACTCAACAAGTGCTTTCTCATTTCCAAACCATTCTGGCAAATATCTCATGACCTCTTCTGCAAACTGCCCTTTCTTTTTTGAATCCTTCACTTCAACTATACTTATATCCACTTCCACATTCCTCCCTGTTTTTAAATCATCATTATGCAGGCTTAATAATCCCTTCTCCAGAAAGAGCTTCGAATGTATTTACTGCTCCACCATACTCGACAATCTTCCCATCCATAAGCCTATCAATATCAACACCTGTCATTCGCAGCTTCTTTCCCGTGGGCTTCATGCCCAGCCATTCACCCAGATGCGTACCCTCCATGACAAACTCCGAGATTACTGTATCGCCATCGATATATTGGCGGATAATTGTCATCTTCAAGTCCGGGTAAGTTTTCCTAACCTCAATTAGATGTTGTTTCATTCCCTCTACGCCTGCCGGAAAAACGTCATTACCTATTCTAATAACATAGAAATGCTTGACTTTTTCCTTATAACCCATATTCCTGTTCCTGCAATGATTTATTTGCTTACTAGATAATAGATTCTACCAGTATTAACCTGATTACTCAACATCGAAAAATCCGAGTACCAAATGAATGGTTCATTTTTGGTTTTCCAAACATTCATCAAGGATTAATCACACCCAAAAAGATAATCACGAACTTTCATGAATGATTATTGATTAACCTGATAGCCTAAAACGATTTTTAGAAACTTGTTAGATATGAAACAATGAACATAAGAGCATGAAAACAGCTGCGTAACTTCTTCTTTCCGTCGGATACCTCTGTGAGAATAGACAACTTGGATATAGTCCAGCAAATCCAGTAAAATCAAGCCTTATAGCCCGCCAACAGCTCTGTCTAAACATATTTTCAAACTATAAGGTTTTCAGTATCTGTCCCCATATATCTTGCGAGCCTCAGATGTCCATCTGTAAATGAAGTCCGTTTTTGCATCTGTATAAGCATCTCTGTTATGCTCGTACTTCTTCCATAATCCAAGTTTTAAGTTCTCATATTCTTTAGCAATTTTGGGATGCTCATTCAAATAATCTCTGAAAAACAGTTCGTCATTGTCTCCTGTGTATCTTAGATGAATGTGATAAACTTTATCAGCAAACCCATCCTTTGTATACCCTTTATTGAATGAAACCCTTTTATCATCTGCAGACATTCTAATAAATCCACTCTTTTCTATCACTTGAGCTACTTCCACAATGTCAGTGTAAGTAGGTATTTCAATCAGCACATCAACAATGTCCTTCGCCCATATACCCTGTATAGCAGTGCTTCCTATATGACTGATTCTATCGATAGGATAGTCTACCAGCACCTTCTGCAGAAATTCCTCTATCTCTATATAATACCCGGACCACTTTTCATCATGTTCAACAAGAAATATTGGAAAAAGCTCCCACAGCTCTTCCAATGTCATCTCCGAAAGTTCCTTTTCCATAATTCTCCTCAAAAAATCCTATTTGTTGGTCTTTATTCATAGCTCTCACTCTCAGTAAAACGAGTCAAGTTTCTTTCACTTGATACAATATAACATAAGCTTTTTATCTTTATCAAGCGTATAGCTATAAAAATATATTGAATAGGTTCAGAAAGAACTCGGTCATTTAAAATTACAACCTAGTTTGCATTTTCTTAAATCAATAACATATTGACACTTTTTAATTTGAAGCATATAATGTATCATATCAAGTATTTTGGATTTGAGGTGAGAACATAGTTACCACATATGATGATCAAGTAAAGGTATTCAAAGCCTTCAGCGATGAAAAGCGGCTGCGTATCCTTGAGTTACTTCGGAGCGGCGAAAAATGTGCCTGTGTTCTGATAGAGCAGCTTGATATGCCACAGTCTTCGTTGTCCTATCACATGAAAATTCTCTGTGAGTCCGGAATCGTGGACAGCAGGCCTGAGGGCAAATGGATATACTATACAATATGTGAAAAGGGTGGCGGAGAAGCTATAGCACTTTTGAAAGAGCTCCTCACGCTGGAGGCAATAACTGAGGAAAGTAATTGTTGTCTGTAAAGGCCATTTATCTAATAAAATGGCTTTTTTCAGATACTATATATCAAATATTTTGGATATGACTGTCCAATTATGAAAGAGAGGTTTTATCACAATGCAAGTATTAAGAGCTATTTGGGGGTTTATTCAGAATCAACTACTCGGCATGAATTGGCTCAATGATGTGATAGGCAACGGATTATCGGCTTTGGGGCTGGATATAAGCAATCGCTGGGTCGCCAGTGCACAGTTTTTTATCTATGATACGATCAAGATTGTTGTTTTGCTTTGCGTCTTAATTTTCATTATTTCTTATATTCAGAGTTTCTTTCCGCCGGAAAGGACTAAAAAAATATTGGGACGCTTTCATGGAATTGGCGCGAATACCATTGCTGCTTTGCTGGGAACGGTGACACCCTTTTGTTCCTGTTCATCCATTCCATTGTTCATGGGCTTCACCAGTGCAGGCCTGCCGTTAGGGGTAACTTTTTCGTTTCTTATATCCTCCCCTATGGTTGACTTAGGATCATTGGTTCTTTTGATGAGTATTTTTGGAACAAAAGTAGCCATCATTTATGTGGTACTCGGTTTGCTAATCGCAATTGTCGGAGGTACCATCATTGAAAAATTGCATATGGAAAAATACGTCGAAAAGTTCATTTCCAGAGGAGGAAATGTTGACATTGAAGATCCTGACCTGACAAGACGTGACCGATTGGTTTTTGCTAAAGAGCAGGTAATCGACACCTTCAAAAAAGTATTTCCTTATATATTGATAGGCGTTGGAATAGGCGCCGTTATCCATAACTGGATTCCGCAGGATTGGATCGTTAAAATTTTAGGAACCGGTAATCCGCTGGCAGTTCCGTTGGCAACAATAGTAGGAATTCCTATCTATGCTGACATTTTCGGAACTATTCCGATTGCAGAAGCCCTGCTTGCCAAAGGAGCGCAACTTGGTGTTGTATTAGCTTTCATGATGGGTGTTACCACTTTGTCACTGCCATCACTAATCATGCTAAGTAAAGCCATAAAACCTAAATTGATGGCGCTCTTCATCGGGATTTGTGCTGCCGGTATAATAATAGTAGGGTACTTTTTCAACGCTATTGCACCATTAATTATTTAGTGGAAATGCTACGGAGGATTGCTGCTGATGGATAAAAAAAAGCTCGTCAAAATTATAGTCCCTGTCTGCATCGTGTTGATCATTGCGGGTATCTGGATTTTTAAGAATGCAAATTCGGATGCCCCACCGATTACCGATAACAAAGACTTTACATTAGAAGCT
>JAAYLF010000334.1 GCA_012522035.1 Clostridiaceae bacterium | reverse complement strand
ACATGGTCCCATCCATCTATTACAATCTTGTACTCGCCTGCATCCAGCTGAACAGCAAACTCTTCGTTCTGAATCCAATACTTTTCAAAAACAGTATTGCCATTCGAATCCTCAATAACCATATCCAATGTTCCACTTTCGGATTCTATATTGAACAAAACCTCTTTCCCTTCATCAAGGTTTAAAGTCTCCGTTCTCTGTCCATTAAATCTGTTATATGCAAAGGTAATTGCATAGTCCGTTTTATACTCTCTTGCTTTAACCAGCTTGGAACCGTTGTTATTGCAAGCTGTTATGGATAGAATTGTTATGACAACCAATAGTAATGCTGTTATCTTCTTCACCCAAGTTATCTTCCTTTCAGTTTAATAATTGTATTTTATATTACGAGATGCTTCAGTAGTAAGAAATTTTCATCAGATTATATGTAAATACAACAAAATCCCAGGCTTTCGCCAGGGATTTGCTTTGTTTATCCATCAATTTCAGTACCCCAAACCTGTATTTCATTTAATGCAGCATACATCTGGGACGGAGTACTCTTGTTTCTCTTTAGATTCATCAGTCTTAAACTCGTAGTCGTTATACCCTCAATATCAAATTCCTGAAAATCGCCTGATTTCTCCAGATTTATCACTTTCTCCGTCCCATCAGAGAACACTAAAGTGATTTCTTCCCAGTAGGTGTCGTGTTCCTTGCCAGCCATTACACTGAAATCACTTCTCATCGCTATTGCAATTTTGCTTACCATAACTTCCCTTCCAAAGTATACAACAAACTCAAGATCATCATAGAGGCCTCCGCCCCAAGAGTGAAAGGGATAGTAACCATGTCCGCTCTTTGTGTTTATTCCATCTATGGCGTTACGCGCATAGAACTGGGCTTCGTTTCTTGTCACCCTGTTTGCATATGCATGAGGATATGTAAGCACTTCATTATTTAAAACTGCAGCAGAGTCAGCAGGCAAAGTACCCGGCTTTGCATCAAACTGGGTCACTTCGCTTTCATATCTGTAATCCAAGGGGTTGAAGGCCAGATTTCTTTCAGTATTCAGCTCATCTGAACCAACATTTTTCGCAGTAATTATATTCTTCTCATCAGTAAAAGTCCCGGATTCGAAAACTTGAGCATCAAAACCAGAAGGAATAACAAACTCAAATTTGCCATCGGGCAGATAGACAATTGTCTCATCTATGCTGTTGCATATCTTTATCTTTAAAAACTTTTCCTCAGTGGTAATCCTGATTTTATCTCCTTCAACGAATTTTCCAAATTCGACTTCATTCGTGCCTTTCAAAACAACTTCTCCGTCTCTAATTACCTCTATTTGTGCATCTTTTTTATCTCCATTGTCTACACTTTTGCTGCATGACGCAAAGGAAAGCAGGCAAAAAACAGACAACGCAATCATAACAACTCTTAGCATATTATCCTCCCATGAAAAAATATTACCTCTAAAAAATATTAAGGTTTTGAAGTACTAAAAACAATAGGGATAATATGTTAAGTCTGCCTGGAAATATGTAAAAGCAACTTTAATGCTGCCAACTCATGAATCAATACCTTTCCTTCTTGTTTAGGGGGATGAATCCAAGTACAGATTCCGTGTTTCATAGTATGGTTTATTCAGATAAATATACGAATAATACGTTGCTTTACCCTTTAATAAAAGGCGGAGGTTGAGTTTGCCAATTTAAATATTAAAGAGGAAGTGACATGAAGTTTATGCCAGTTAGAAACATACCATAACACACAACATAAGCTGCATGTAATACAAAACCTCCGCCTTTGTTCCGCAAACAACATCTTTTTCTCTTATATGTCAGTATATTAATATTTTCCAGATAAAAAAACAATAGGAATAATAGGTTAAGTCTAAACAAAAATATGTAAAATCAATCTTAATGTATGCCATATCAAGATTAATGAAAACATCCATATAATATGAGTCTGTCTTGGTATATGGCAGAGGTAAAATGTATTGATTTTACATATTTTTGTACCATATTCGCATATTTTTATCTGTGACGAAACATGTAAAATTGTTAATAACAAATACTCTTTTGAGGTGAAAATATGAAAAGAATTGTTTTTATTACTTTTATTCTTGTCATTGCGCTGGCATCACAGCTTTCGGTAATGGCAGCGAATAATATCGACTTGACTACTGATACCACTTATCAAAAAGAAGGTACCAATCTGCTTTCTTTAAATAAGACTGTATCCTACAGCTCAACTTATACCGCTGCATCAGGAGCATGGAAAGCCGATGCCCTTGTGGACGGAAAAATCAGCAACACCAATCCTTTGGGATGGACATCAGACCCTAATGACCCTCAACAGGCTGAAGATGCACCAGTGTGGGTGCAGATTGATTTGGGTGATGTGTACGGCATTGAAAGAATAGTTCTCTGGCCAAGACAGGACAAGGACCCTGTGATGGGATATCCTGTTGACTTTACACTTCAGCTATCAATTGATGGCGAGAATTGGACAACCGTGGCAACATCGACAGGAAACACCAACGTCGATTACGATGCCAAGATATTTGATATAAGCAAAACAAATGCAAGGTATGTAAGAATGCACTGCACCAAACGTGCAAAAGACCCTGGATCCAACCAATGGCTTGCACAGCTTTCTGAAATGGCAGTTTACGGAGGAGAACCTGCAGCTCAATCTCCCGAAACTTCCGACAGTGCAGTTTCCATTCTGCTTATGACCTTAGTAATTGCTCTTTCTGCTTGCGTATTGAGGGTACATGGAAGAAAAGTTGAAGGCTAACTACTTAATGCAAAGGTTCTTGTGAAAACGCATCCGTATGGATGCGTTTTTTTATATTATATTTTGCGAAAAAATATATTTATGATATATTTTTAACGACTAAGGTTTTGGAAGTGATGATTTTGGACATAGCAAATCTTGAGAAACTTGCAAAGATAAGATTGACTGAAGAAGAAAGAAAAGAAATTGAAAGAGATCTTGCGCAATTTACAATAATGTTGGAAGACCTCTTGAAAGCGGATACTGATAATTTGGAGGGTACCACCAATGTTTCCCATATCAAGAATGTGTATAGGGATGACTTGGTGGAAGATTATGAGGAATTGCTTTTTGAAAGTGAAATAATTGTACCGAGGATAGTGGAGTAGCATGCCAAACAGATTAAGTATTTCAGAATGTACAAAACTTCTTGATAACAGCGAAATAACAGTAACCGAACTTGTTGGTGCATACCTTCGTGAAATCGAAAAGAAAGACGATGTTCTCAATGCATTTATAACGGTTACAAAAGACGAAGCTTTGGAAAAGGCCGAGGAACTAGACAGGAAAGAGAAAAGGATTTCTCCCCTTTCAGGCATCCCCGGCGGAATTAAAGACAACATATGTACTAAAAACATAAAAACCACCTGCGCATCCAGAATGCTAAAGGATTTCGTTCCAAAATACAGCGCAACCGTTTATGATAAGCTTCTCGACAATGATTTTGTCATGCTTGGCAAACTTAACATGGACGAGTTTGCCATAGGAGGCGGCGGTGAATATTCATACTTTAATCCTGTAAGAAACCCATATAACCTACACCATATGGCAGGAGGCAGCTCCTCTGGCAGTGCTTCTTCCGTGGCTGCTTTTGAATGCGCTTTTTCTTTGGGAACCGACACTGGCGGATCCATTCTAAAACCTTCTTCCTACTGCGGTGTTGTGGGCATGAAACCTACCTTCGGAACAGTATCCAGGTATGGTGTTGTTGGCTTTGCACCTTCCCTTGAACAGACAGGTCCCATAACAAGAACGGTTTGGACAACGCAATTGTTTTGTGTAAAATTGCAGGTCATGACGAAAAGGATCCATGTTCCATAAAAAGAGATTTAGACTTTTTGCAAGATATTGACAAAGGATTAAAAGGCCTTAAAATAGCGGTTCCAAAGGAACTTATGGATATGGATGTAATTCAAAGGGATGTAAGAAAGTGCTATGAGAAATCATTTGAGATATTCAAAGAGCTGGGATGTCAAGTAGATGTAGTATCCATGCCCAGTCTTCAATACACACTTCCCACATACTATGCCATCAGCAGCAGTGAAAGCGCATCAACTTTGGCAAGATATGACGGAATCAGATATGGTCACAGGACAGAAGAATACACAAATATTGACGAGCTTTATGAAAAATCCAGAGGAGAAGGATTTGGCATTGATGTAAAGAAGAGAATCCTTTTTGGAACTTTTCTGCTGGTTGAAAATGAAAAGAATTATCTCGACAAGGCAAGAAAAGCAAGGACACTAATTAAAGCGGAATATGAGAGATTGTTTAAGGAGTATTCCATTATCCTTACACCTGCATCTCCCATAACCGCTCCTGCTTTTGGCGAGAAACAGAGCAATGCTTTGGAGAAATACTACGAAGACATATTTACCACACCGATAAACTTATGTGGAATACCTGCCTTGTCCATGCCTGTATGCAAGGACTCAAATGGACTGCCTGTTGGTATTATTCTTAGTGCAAACCATTATGATGAAAAGACACTGTACAGATTCGGACATGCTTTTGAGACTGCAAGGGGGATTTTGAAATGAAGTATGAAGCGGTAATAGGGCTTGAAGTGCATGTGAAGCTTAAAACGAATACAAAACTTTTTTGCAGCTGCAGGAACGAGTTTGGAAAAAAGCCAAACACTCTTGTCTGCCCGGTTTGTACAGGAATGCCGGGGACTTTGCCAAGATTGAACAAGGAAGCTGTAAACCTTGCCATAAAAGCGGGACTTGGCTTGAACTGCAAGATAAGCAAATTCTCCAGATTCGATAGGAAAAACTACTATTATCCCGATTTGCCAAAGGGATATCAGACCACCCAGTATGAAATGCCCCTTTGCACGGATGGATATATTGATATTGGAGGAAGGAAAATAGGGATTGAGAGAATTCATCTGGAAGAGGATGCAGGAAAGCTGATTCATGAAGGAGACAAGACTTATGTTGATTTTAACAGAAGCGGTGTCCCCCTTGTTGAAATCGTGTCCAGGCCGGATATTGGAAGCGGAGAGGAGGCTGCTTTGTATTTGAAGAAACTAAGAGGCATCCTTCTTTTCACAGGGGTGTCAGACTGTAAAATAAATGAAGGCTCCATGAGGGTGGATGTAAATGTTTCCGTAAGACCAAAAGGCTCTTCTTTATTTGGTGCAAAGACGGAGATAAAGAATATTAATTCATTTCAGTTTACCCAGGAAGCAATCGAGTATGAAATTAAAAGACATATGGAGCTGTACGAGGAAGGAAACACACCTCAAAGTGAAACAAGAAGATATGATGAAAAAAGCAAAAAGACATACGCAATGCGTACAAAGGAAGATTCAAGTTTGTACATGTATCTTCCTGATACGGAATTTGTACCGCTTTATATATCTGAAGAGGAAGTGGATGAATTAAGAAAGAAGATGCCGCTCCTTCCTGAAGAAAGGGAGAAGATTTATGTAAATGATTATGGCCTTACTGATTTTGATTGTGAGAACATCTTGCAGGAAGTGCATTTTGCCACCTGTTTTGAGGAGGCTGCAAAACTTTCCAAAGATGCAAAAAATACTGCAAACCTATTAATTTCACATGTATTTTCCCTTCTTGACAGCGACAAGGTTGTTAGAATAAAACCTTCCAGACTTGCTGAAGTATCAAACCTTATGACTGATGAAGTCATAAACAGCAGTACCGCAAAAAAGCTTCTTGAAAAGCTCTGGGAAGAAGACTTTGATGTGGAAACATACGTTAAGGAAAATGAGCTGTTTCAGATTAATGATAAAGATGTATTATCAAAATTTATTGAGGAAGCAGCGGAAGAAAACAAAAAGATAGTTGACGATTACAAAAAAGGAAAAAAGAAAGCCTTGAAAGCCCTGACGGGTATTGTAATGGCAAAAGCAAAAGGCAGGGCAAATCCAAAGCTGTTAAACACCTTGATCAATGAGATGCTTGGCTGATTTCACAAGCTCTTCTTTTGTGTTTTCTACTTTGTTTGTAATGACAAGTTCAAGCAAAGCAGAAAGGATTCTTCCTACTTCCCTTCCCTCCTTTACTCCCAGGGCCATTATGTCACGTCCATTTATTTTCAAATCCTTCAAGGAAAAACACTCCTGCCTGGCAAGTATCTCATGAGCCTTTACCTCCAAAAGGTCATATTCCTTCTGTCTGTACAGAAGATCGGGATTTTGACCCAGGTTGTCCGCCCTCATGAGTTTTAAAAGGTCAAAGAAATCTTCTTTCCCAAACTTGTTAAGTCTTTTTTTGATAATCACATCATCGTTTGCAATGGGCGTGTCGTGGTATTTGACAAGCTTTTCCACCTTTGCAATAGTAGTGTTGTCCGCTTTCAGACGCTTAAGTATGTCATGTGCCATTTGGGGTGAAAGTTTGGCATGACCATGGAAATGCCCAACATTGTCCTCCCCCAGGGAAAAGGTATGGGGTTTTCCTAAATCATGAAAAAGAGCCGCCAGTCTTAGATATGGTTTTTTCTCTATGCTCTCCACTACTATTGCAGTGTGGGTAAGCACATCATAGGCGTGATATGGGGATTTCTGTTCAAATCCTTTCATAGGTACAAGCTCTGGTATGACTACACCCAAAACATCAACATATTCAAGAAGCACTTTTCTTACATTGTCTCCGCACAGCAGTTTGGTTAGTTCCTGAAATATTCTTTCAACGGATATATTCCTTAAAAGCTCCTTGTTTTCATATAAAGCTTTCCTTGTATTTTCCTCTATATCAAATCCTGTAACGGAAGAAAACCTCAAAGCTCTCAGTATTCTTAATGCATCTTCATTGAACCTTTTGTCCGGCTTTCCCACACACCTGATTATCCTGTTTTCAATATCCTCCATACCGCCAAAAGGATCAATAAAACCTTCCTGCTCATTGTACGCGATGGCATTCATGGTAAAGTCCCGCCTTGCCAGATCCTCTTCAACATTTGGTGTAAAGGAAACAGAGTCAGGATGACGGTTGTCCGAATACTCCGAATCTATTCTAAACGTGGTTACCTCAAATTGCCTGCCATTAACCAATACAGACACCGTTCCGTGCTTTATTCCTGTCTCAATTACTCTGAAATCCGAGAACACTTTCTTTGTTTCCTCAGGTTTTGCATTTGTTGTAATGTCAATGTCAGAAGGATTCAAACCCATTAAATAATCCCTTACGCATCCACCTACGATATATGCTTTGAAACCACGGCTATTCAGTTTTTCTATAATCACCTTCGTCTCTTCGCTTAATGTTATCATAATCGACCATTCTTCCAATACATTCATCCCTATAATTATACCATTACTGCTGCATAAAAAAAGAAGAAGCCGGAGATTTTTCTCCAGCCTCATATACTTGACCATTTAATTCATCACAAAATTACTGTTTCAAACTCTGCTGCGTTTGTCAAAGTATCCTGGACAGGACAGTGACTTTCAATGAATTCAACGTACTTCTCTATCTCTTCCTTCGTATTGTCAGCTTCAATCTTGAACTTCGTTACAATACGGGAAAAACCAATCTTTGCATCAGGATTCCTTCCAAGAAAACCATCCGGATCGAGTGTTCCTTCCAGCTCAATTTCAACACTCTTGAGGTTTATCTTATGCTTTTTCGCAAAAGCTCTTGCACAAATGCACTTGCATCCACCCAAAGCAGACAGAAGAGCTTCAACAGGGTTCATGCCAGTGTCGGTTCCACCCAATGATACCGGTTCATCAAGAATAATGCTGAAGTCTCTGGCAGTACATTCTACCTGCAGACCCTCCTTGAGTATTGCTTTCGCAGCAAACAATGTGTCAGCCATAATGTATCATTCCTTTCCTTTAATATGCATTAAGTTTACCACAATCTGCTTCTTTGTCAAAAACAAATGTACAGCGGTTTAATTGGACAAAGGGAGGAACTGTATACCGCTGTACATATGTTGTAATCACTTATGAATATATTATGTTATTTCTTCTTTTTGAAAATTATAACCACTACAACTGCAGCTGCCACTAAAACTGCCGCCCCAATAACTACTGGAACAATTGGAAACTTGTCATCATCAGTTTTGGTTTCATCGGGCTTTTGGGTGGACTCGGCACTTTTCTGCGGTGTTGGTGTATCCTTTGGTGTTGATGTTGGTGTAGGAGTTGGTGTATTTGTAGGCACTGGAGTTTCAGGAGCTTCGTATTCAGGAAACTCACCACTGAAAACAAAGAAATTGTCAATCCAGAACTCCACATAGGATGCATCCACCCCAGGATATGGATTCTCTCCTGTACTTACATGAACGCCCACACCCTCGATAGTTACATCAGAATGCCATATTGGTGTTTGCCACGAACCAAGTCTGGTTATTCTCTCGGTTGGAATAAAGACATAGCCATCAAATCCTTCTGGGATTATGAAACCATAGCGGCTGTAAATGGCTTCCGTCTCTGAAAACACAACTTCATGCATATACCCGTTTTTGTCAACAAGAATGATATCTTTTTCCCCTTGCGGTGAGGTGAAAGCATCCTGTCCGTCTATTACTCCCTGGAAACAGTAGTATATGTCACCATCACACTCGTTCTGTACCTCAAATCCTATGTATTCCGCTTCAGCATACAAGCTTTTGTTTGCATTTGCCTGAGGGACTTCCACCAGATAACAGTCGGCAATATTTACTCCTTCACAGTAGATTTTGCCGTCTCTCATTTCAACAAAGCCATCTCTCCACACTTTATCAGGTGGACCTGAGTCTGAAAAATCATCAATTACTTTTACGGTAACCGACTTATCCGATCCGAACTTGATTTCCAAATCAGTCGGTTCCTGCCCAAAGGATACAGCAGATATGAATAAGATAAAAACAATTGCTGCTATAATAATATTGGCCAAACGCAATCTTCCCCGCATTTCGTTTCCCCCTCATATAGAATTAACTAAATTGTTCTTCTTACTGATATTCTAACTTTTTTAATTTAATCTGACTATATAAAAATTGACGTTAATGATATATAAATTAACATAGTAATTGTGTGTTGTTTCTGAACTCCGACGGAGTGCATCCATACATCTTT
>JAAYLF010000333.1 GCA_012522035.1 Clostridiaceae bacterium | reverse complement strand
TATCAGAGGCTTTAACACTATACTAATAAAATTATCTGTTTTGAATCTTTAAGAACTTTTCATAAGCTTCATCCCATGCAGCAGGATTCTCAGGCATGTAGACTTCCTGTGAAAATGAGTTTGCAATGAGCTGCCTTGCTTCCTGAAGATTCTTGACTTCACCAAGAGAGATAAGTTGAACCGCCAGGTTTCCTATGGATGTAGCTTCAATAGGTCCTGCAACAACAGGTCTGTTAATAGCATTGGCTGTAAACTGGCTCAAAATCTTGTTCTTGCAACCGCCACCCACAATATGGAGTTTTGGAAGCTTCTTGCCGATAATTTCCTCAAGACCTTCAATAACGTATCTGTACTTGAGAGCAAGGCTTTCCATCACGCAGCGTACAATTTCGCCTTTTGTCTGTGGAACTTCCTGATTGGTTCTTTCACAGAACTCCTGTACCTTGATTGGCATGTTGCCTGGCTCAAAGAATACTGAATCATCCACGTCAATGATTGCCTTGAAGGGCTGTGCGTTGAGAGCAGCTTCATCAAGCTCATCAAATGAAATATGTTCACCAATTTTCTCCCAATGACGCTTGCATTCCTGATTAATCCAGAGACCCATTATGTTCTTTAGGAATCTTACATTGTTGTTAATTCCACCCTCATTGGTGTAGTTAAGCTTGAGTGCATTCTCGTTGATTATAGGCTTTTCAAGTTCAACACCTAGCAAAGACCATGTGCCGCTGCTTAAGTATGCTCCGCCTTCCTCGGTGAATGGTACGGATACAACAGCACTTGCTGTATCATGAGCCGCAACAGCAATTACAGGTATGGATGCAACACCAAGTTCCTCGCATATCTCTTTTGTTAATCCGCCAAGCTTTGTTCCGGCAGGTACTACTTCCGGAAGAATGTCGGTTCTGATACCCAGCTTTTCAAGCATTTCATAAGCCCACTGTCCCTTTACAGGATTGTACAGTTGTGAAGTACTGGTTATTGTGTATTCGCATACCTTTTGTCCGGTAAGGTAGAAATTGAACAAGTCGGGTATGAAAAGCATTGTATCAGCATTTTCAAGCATTACACTATTGTTTTTCTTTAATGCAAGCAGTTGATAAAGAGTATTGAACTTCTGAAATGCAATTCCTGTTTCAGCATAGATTTCTTCCTGTGGAATCACCTTGCAGGCTTCTTCAATCATTCCATCGGTTCTGGAGTCTCTGTAATGCACAGGATTGCCAAGAAGCTGTCCATCTTTGGTAAGCAGTCCAAAGTCCACACCCCAGGTATCAACACCAATGGAGCTGATATCCTTTCCTTCTGCCAGAGCTGATTTAAGTATACCCTGTTTCATTTCGTGAAACAATCTAAGAAAATCCCATGTAAATGTACCATTAAGCAAAACAGGATCATTTGAAAACCTGTGCGTCTCCTTCAATGTGAGCTTATTGCCATCATACTCACCCAATATGGCTCGGCCCGAGCTTGCACCGTAGTCAAACGCCAATATCTTCATAAAACTCCTCCTTATTTATATTTAACGGACAAAATGATAACCATTTTGTCCGTTATTGTTCAGTTAGATGGGTCTTGCATTTTCCAGCAGATATTTCTCCGCTTCAACGCTCCACAATCCGTTATTCTTCTCACAGATTTCAGCCAACTTCTTGAACATTGGGTCTGTTTTTCCAAGCTCTGCAAAATCATCAATTGCAGTCAGCGGCAGATCAATGTTGGTGTATATGAGCTTCTTGCCGCCTGGGATATTTGGCAGATTAAGTACGGTGTCAACAACTGCGTTGAGTCCTCCAATATGAGTTACCAATGCAGCTGGATTAAGCCTGCCCTGTGCCATCATTTCCAGGGATTCTCTCAAGTCGTCAGTATTTCCACCACTGGTTCCTACAACGTGCGTGCTTGCGTAGTGAACATTGTAGAAATTCATTTCCGCCTTGAAATCAGGCTGGCTTGGACCTGCAAAGAAGTTCAGACATCCATCTCTTCCCAAAAGTCTGTCGCCCATCTCGATTACAGGACGTACAGGAGCAAAAACAAAGACATCGTCATAACCCTTGCTGCCTGTAAGCTCCATCATGTACTCTTCCGCATTTTCCATTGTGGCAGTGTTTATATATATAAGTTCAACACCATTCTTTTTAGCTTCCTCAACAGTGTATATTGAAGCTGCTCTGTCGAGACGTTCTTGATTTATATCTGTAACAACAAGAAGCCTTGGTCTTCTATCGCGATGTATTGCATAGTCTATGGCACAAAGACCCATTGGGCCAACACCTGCGAGGATAGCCATGTTTCAACCCTCAACAAAATCCTACTTGTGCTCGTAGCTTCAGCTGCTGG
>JAAYLF010000332.1 GCA_012522035.1 Clostridiaceae bacterium | reverse complement strand
TTTTAACTTCCGCACTGCACGGATTTATACTTGCCAAACACATCTTTGTCCCAGTATTTCTTTTCAATTTTTAAATACGTACCCTTTTTCCTTTCGCTTATATCGAGTCTGAAAGCCATAAGATTTCATCCTTTACCATTATTAAGTTAATGCAAATGCATCAACTCACCTCTATTATACCACAATGTGCTAAAATGTGCTACTGTTTTATGCTTAATAATTAAAAAAATAATTGCGAAATATCGCTATATACAATGATTTTTATTTAGTTTGAGTTTTCAGAGTTGTAAAAGAGGCGGAAAAAATATATTGATTAATATCAGGATTTGGATATAATATAGTTGTACCTTTAAACTGGTCCAGAGAGACGGGTAAGGTAACGACATAATTATGGGATTATTATGATTGTTTCGTGCCCTCTCTCTAGGTACGGAACAATTTTTTTTGCAATTTTGCGGAAAGGATGGCATATGGAAAAGGCATTGATAATGGACAAGGACGCCATGAACAGAGCGCTTACCAGAATCGCCCACGAAATAATTGAGAAGAACAAGGGTGTTGAGGATGTTGCTCTGATTGGAATACAGAGAAGAGGCGTTCCTTTGGCAAAAAGAATAGCTCAAAAGATTGAGGAGATTGAGAATGTAAAAGTGCCGCTTGGCGTTCTTGATATTACATTCTACAGGGATGATCTTAGTTTGTTGGCTGCACATCCTGTAATCAATGGAACTGATATTGGGTTTCAGATTGAAGGAAAGAAAATCGTCCTGGTGGATGATGTAATCTACACAGGCAGGACGGTACGGGCGGCAATTGAGTGCCTGTTTGATTTGGGAAGACCTCAGATGGTACAGCTTGCGGTCTTGATAGACAGAGGTCACAGGGAACTTCCTTTCAGACCTGATTATGTTGGAAAGAACATTCCTACCAGCAAGTCGGAGGTGGTCTCAGTGCAGGTGGTGGAAATTGACAGTATTGACAAAGTAACGATAAACGAGGGTTAGTTATGAAGCATTTGTTAGGTTTGAAAGATACATCCAAAGAAGAGATTGAAAACATTTTGGAAACGGCAAGAGGCATGCAGGTAATTCTTGATTCGAACATCAAGAAGGCACCTCATTTGAATGGAAAATCCATTGTTACTCTTTTCTACGAAAACAGTACAAGAACCAGGCTTTCTTTTGAGTTGGCATCGAAATATCTGTCCAGCGCATCTGCAAACATTTCGGCCTCATCAAGCAGTGTGGCAAAAGGAGAGACCCTCCTGGACACAGGCAGGACCATTCAGCGCATGGGAACGGACGTAATAATCATAAGGCATCCGATGGCAGGTGCTCCCCACTTGTTGGCAAAACATTTAAACTGCAGCATAGTGAATGCAGGTGATGGCATGAATGAACATCCCACCCAAGCCCTGCTTGACATGTACACCATGCTCAGACACAAAGGAACTCTGCAAGGATTGAAGGTGGTAATTACAGGTGATGTTTTGCATTCAAGAGTTGCAAGGAGCAACATCTGGGGATTGACAAAGATGGGTGCTGAAGTGGTGGTGAACGGACCTGCCACAATGATGCCTGTGGCTATTGAGGATATGGGCGCAAGGGTCGAACCAAATATCAAGCATGCGGTCAAGGATGCAGATGTGATTATGGGTCTTAGAATTCAATTGGAGAGACAGAAAAGCGGTCTTTTTCCTACGATTCGTGAATACAGCAAATTCTTTAGTGTGAATGAGGAAACTTTGTCATATGCAGCAAAGGACTGCTTGATAATGCATCCTGGTCCTGTCAACAGGGGAGTTGAAATGACTTCCATGCTGATTGACGGAGATTCATCGGTAATCGAGGAGCAGGTAACTAGCGGAGTTGCCGTTAGAATGGCAATTTTGTATATCCTTACTAGATAAAGAGGTGTGACATGGTATTTAAGAATATACGATACGTATCAGTAAATGAAGACAAGGTAATGGACATACACCTTGATGACGGCAGCGACAAGGTTGTGGATGCAAAAAATCTTGTGGCGATACCCGGGCTTGTGGACATGCACTGCCATTTGAGGGATCCGGGTTATGAGTACAAGGAAGACATTGCCAGCGGAGTTAAAGCGGCTGCAAAAGGTGGATTTGTAAAGATTGCATGCATGCCAAACACAAAACCGGTAATTGATAACTCTGCTGTAGTTTCATATATCAGGAAAAAGGCAGAAAGCCTCAAGTCGGTGAAAGTGTATCCCATTGGAGCAATTACAAAGAACATAGAAGGCAAGGAGCTGGCTGAAATAGGGGATATGAAAGCTCATGGGGCGGTTGCAATCAGTGATGACGGCAATCCTGTAATGTCTTCATCATTGATGAAGAAGGCCATGATTTACGCCCACAGTTTTGACATGCCTGTCATTTCTCACTGTGAGGACAAGGATCTTGCGGAAGACGGAAGCATGAATGAAGGGTTTGTCTCTACGGTATTGGGGTTGAGAGGTATACCAAAGGCTGCTGAAGAGGCAATGGTGGCACGAGAAATCATTCTGGCGGAGTATACGGGTCTGCCCGTACACATAGCGCATGTCAGCACGCGTCTTGCAGTTCATATGATAAGGGATGCCAAAAAAAGAGGTGTAAAGGTTACCTGTGAAACCTGCCACCACTATTTTACGCTTACCGATGAGACGGTTTATGGATTCAACACGTATGCAAAAGTAAATCCTCCACTCAGGGAAAAAGAGGATGTGGAAGCAATTATTGAAGGTCTTAAGGATGGTACGATAGATGCTATTGCAACAGACCATGCTCCTCATCACGAGGATGAGAAGAAGATAGAGTTCCAGCTTGCTGCAAATGGCATATCGGGTTTTGAAACTGCGTTTGGCCTTTCCTACACTTACCTGGTCAGGGCAGGACACCTGAGTCTTGGCGAGCTTGTTGATAAGATGAGTATAAGGCCTCTTGAGATACTGAAGATAAAGGATGAAGGTGTGAATCTGACAATCTTTGATCCGAACGTAAAATTCGTGGTGGAGCCTGAGAAGTTTGTGTCAAAGGGCAAGAACTCTCCTTTTGGTGGATTTGAACTGTTTGGAGAGGTCATGTATACTGTTGTGGATGGACGAATAGTTTATACTAGCGACAAGGTTAAAGGGTGATGAAATGAAAAATTTTGCCGACAGACTTATAGAGGAGATAAGGAACAAGGAGAGTCGTGTTGTATGCGGCCTTGATCCGATTTGGGAGAATATCCCTCAGGGAGTAAAAGATAAGTTCAAAAGCAAAGGTGCTGCCATCTTTGCTTTCAACAAGGCGATTATTGATGCGATTCATGACGTGGTTGTTTGTGTCAAACCACAGCTGGCATACTATGAGCAGTATGGAATAAACGGCCTTATAGCTTTCAAGGCAACGGTTGAATATGCTCGCCAGAAAGGGCTTCTTGTAATAGCTGACGGAAAAAGAAACGATATAGGTTCTACCTCTCTTGCTTACGCAAAAGCTTATCTTTCAAAAGGTGATGTAACGGATCTTGCTTTTGACTGTGATGCACTGACTGTAAATCCGTACCTTGGTTGGAACGGAATACAACCTTTTGTTGAAATGTGCAAGCAAAACGGCAAAGGTATATTCATACTGGTGAAGACATCCAATCCTTCTTCTGGAGAACTGCAGGACCTGGTTGTGGAAGATGGCAGGACAATATATGAGAAGGTGGCGGAGCTTGTGGACAAATGGGGCAGCGAGTTGGTAGGGGACAGCGGTTATTCTTCTGTTGGTGCTGTGGTTGGAGCAACATATCCCGAGCAGGCGGAGAGAATACGAAAGATAATTCCCCGCAGTTTGATTCTTGTTCCGGGTTATGGAGCCCAAGGAGGAGATGCAAGGAGTGTGGCAGTCAACTTTAATGATGACGGACTGGGAGCAATTGTAAATGCCTCAAGAAGCATACTTTACGCATACAAATCCGACAGATGGAGTGGAATGTATGATGAGGAAGCGTATGCAGACGCAGCCAGGGCTGAGGCAGTATACATGAGGGATCAAATAAATATGGAACTTGAAAAGAGGCAGAAATGAAAACCAATTATTTATGCAGAGTTGAAGAATTAAAGAGACTGACAGATACCATATGGCTTTTGGAGCTGGATGCATCCAATATCAGGGAGGACATAAAACCGGGACAGTTTTTCCATGTCAAGTGTGGAGAAGGTTATCTCAGAAGACCCTTTAGCGTATGTGATTTCAAGGATGGAATGCTGAGAATCGCATTTGAGGAAAAAGGAAGAGGTACAAAGGCGCTTGCAAGGGTTAAACAGGGAGAATACGTGGATGTTCTGGGGCCTCTTGGCAACGGCTTCGATATTGGTTATGACAGAATTTGTGTTGTGGGCGGAGGAATTGGGGTTTTTCCTCTTCTATATCTTTTGAATAAAAGTGAAGGTTCAAGAAAAGATGCAGTATTGGGCTTTCTTTGCAAGGACAAGGTGGTGCTTGAAAATGAGTTTGAGAATTCATGTGACAACCTTGTTATTGCCTGCGATGATGGAAGTTATGGGGTAAGAGGTTTTGTTACAACTGCCCTTGAAAAGCATCTTGAAAAACACGATTTTGATATCGTGTATACCTGCGGTCCTTCGATAATGATGAAAAAGGTGTATGAGATATGCAAGAAACATAATATTCCTTGTCAGGTTTCTTTGGAGGAGAGAATGGGCTGCGGTATTGGTGCGTGTCTTGTATGTGTATGTGAAGTAAAAAAGGAAAATGTCCTGCAAAACAAGCGGGTTTGCAAGGACGGACCTGTAATGTGGGCAAATGAGGTGTACTATGATTAATGTTGGTGGACTTGAACTGAAAAATCCTGTCATTGCCGCATCCGGTACTTTTGGATTTGGAAGGGAATTTTCAGAATATTATGATCTTGGACGTCTTGGAGGCATTTCTGTAAAAGGCCTTACCCTGGAGCCAAGAATGGGGAACAAAACTCCCAGAATATGTGAAACTCCTTCAGGCATACTTAACAGTGTGGGGCTTCAGAATCCGGGTGTTCATGAGTTTGTAAGGACGGAAATACCGTTTCTAAGGCAGTTTGATACAAAGATTATTGCAAATATCGCAGGAAACTCCTTTTCTGATTACGAGCAAATGGCTGAAATATTGAATGATGCAGATGTGGATGCAATCGAGCTTAATGTGTCCTGTCCCAATGTCAAGGATGGGGTGGTTTTTGGACAGGATCCCCAGCTTCTCGAAAAGCTTACAAGAAGTGTGAAGGATAGATTTGAAAAGCCGCTGTTTGTAAAATTGACGCCTAATGTCACTTCCATAGTTGATACGGCAAAAGCTGCGGAAGCAGGCGGTGCCGATGGGGTCAGCCTTATAAACACGCTGTTGGGCATGGCGATTGACATTTACAGGAGAAGACCTGTTCTTGCCAACAATACGGGCGGATTGTCCGGTCCTTGTGTAAAGCCTGTGGCAGTAAGGATGGTCCATGAGGTTTACAGGAATGTAAATATTCCGGTAATTGGCATGGGAGGAATAGAAACGGGAGAGGATGCAGTGGAATTTATAATTGCAGGTGCTTCCTGTGTAATGGTGGGCACTGCAAATTTTGCAGATCCTCTTGCATGTATTAAAGTAATTGATGGAATTGAAGAGTACATGGAAAAGATGAAAATCAAGGATGTACGCGAGCTAGTTGGCAGCCTTGAGTTTAATTAAGGAAGGAGATTTGCATGCTTGAACTTTTGATGAAAACGAATGCTTTTATGGTTTCGGCCGGTGACAGCCCTTTTTGGTATACATCAGGTAAAATTGGCCCATTTTATATCAACACCCATTATCTTTTTGGAAGCGAAGAGAGTGCCAAGAAGCTTCTTTCTGATATTGATTCTTTAAAGGATGACAGGGAATCCTTGATTGAAATGCTTGAGAACAGGGTAAAAAATCAGTATGAAGAGAATGGGATATATAGAATGACTATTGATTCCCTGATTGATTTAATCAAAAAGAATGTGGATGTGGATGGCATATCCTATGTTTCCGGTGGAGAAAGAAGAGACTGGTTCTTTTCAATAATGTGCGCTTTTCTGCTAAACAAAAAACATATTTATCTTTTCAAGGACAACACATCCTTTCCGGCTGTTGATGGAGGAACATGCCTGCATGTGGCGGATTTGATAACGCAAGGTTCAAGCTATGAAAGGTCATGGATTCCTGTTCTGGAAGGGATGGGTGTTAGGATGACGGATACGGTGGTTTGTGTAAACAGAAACCAAGGAGGCAATGCTTTGTTGAGGGAAAAGGGTGTAAATGTTCATTCCCTTGTAAGCGTGGATGAAGCCATGATGAGAGAGTTGTATGAGAAAAGGCTTGTTGACGAAAAACAGTTCCATATGATTCTTGAATACATTGAAGACCCGGACGTATCGATGAAAAGGTTTGTTGAGAACAATCCTGATTTTGTTGAAAAGGCTTTGAACAGTGATGAAAGAACCAGACAAAGGGCTTTGTTGTGTATTGAAAAAGGATACTATAACTAAAGAAGCGGCCGTTTCAGGCCGCTTCCTTACTTAAGCTCGATTCTTCTAAACGATGGTTTGCTTTCCTCAAGCTTTGGCAGCGTAACGGTAAGTATTCCCTTGTCAAAGGAAGCTTCTATCTTGGAATCGTCAATACCATCGAGAGTAAAGCTTCTAGCCACGGTTCCGGAGAATCTTTCCTTTCTAATGTAGTTGCCGCGCTGTTCGTTTTTTTCCTCGTTTCTCTTGGCTGATATGGTCAGTACATTGTCCCTTACGAGGATGTCTATGTCTTTCTGGTCAACACCTGGCAGTTCGGCTTTTAAAACATATTCCTTCTCGTTTTCGGTGATGTCAATCCTCATGTCGTTTGAGAAGAATCCATCACTGAAGAAAGGTTTCATAAATGAATCAAAGAATGGTTCAAAACTTGTCAATCTATGGTTCCTAAAAGGTATCAGACTCATCATGCATTCCTCCTTTTAATCTTTTTCTAATATTATATCTCCCTATTTTATTTCTATGTTTCTTTCATTGCTGACGCTAATATCAACTTTGGGAAGTTTTACAGTCAGAACTCCGTTCTCCACTGATGCTTCCACGCCATCAGTCTTGATTCCATCAAAAGCAAAGCTTCTTTTCAGCTTCCTGACAGTACGTTCCTTTCTTAGAAACTTCCTTCCTGTGTATTCCTTCTGATTTACCTCAATTGCTAGCACTCCGTCTTCGGAGATCTTGAGGTCCACATCTTTCTTGTCAACGCCAGGAATGTCGGCGTACAAGGTAAAATCTTTTTCATTGTCAACGATATCCACCTTCAGCTCACTGTCGCATTCTTCAAAGTTGAAGAAGTCTGAGAAGAAGGGATCTTCAAATATATTTTTATGGATTAATTTCAAACCTAACATACTACATTACCTCCTGTTTGTCTTTGACTATCTTTGACCTTTGGTCTGACTTTATTATAGCCGGTATATTTTGTTAACGCAAATATTAAATTTGACCTTATTTGACCAATATGCCGTTATAATGTTGCATATCTTTCTTTTTCTCCGAAATGCTTTGAATTCCTCTGTTTTTCTTGTGTTTTCGGCTTGACTGTCATGCATTTTGCATGCCGGCACTGTATTATTTATTGGTAGTACCATTTTTGATTAATTACACTGCGGGTTTGCAGGAAAAATCCGCATAACTGATGACAATATTATGGCGATATGGAAATATAAGCTAATTAGATAAAGAAAATGGTGATTAATTATATGAAGAATATTGGCAGAAGAGCTAAAGGATTATACACCGCATACAATTCAGTCATAGAAGAAGTACTTGTTCAGAATATGCATAGAATTTATTATCTGTCCATCATTGCTGTAATAATGCGTCTTATTGATATTCTACTAATAAAGTTTGGCAGTTCGGCTAACGAATCACCAGAAACATGGGAAACAGGAGTTGTTTTGTCTCATTTGATACTGCTGGGTTTCATGCTTGTCATGTTTATGATTACAGCCGGATCTAGAAGAAAACCAATGACAAAAATTACAATGTACATCCTGTTATACATATCTGTTGCTGCAATAATGATGACTGGTATAGTTATAACGGTTTTTGATCAGCTTATAACTTCTAACATCACTCCTTTCATATTGTCTTGTGTTGTTGTTGGTATTGTGTTTTTAATAAGGCTGGCAATTTCTGTACTGATTTTTCTATTTTCGTATTTGGCTTACTATACTCTTATTGGTATTTACATAAATGACGCGGACATTCTTTTGTCAAACAGGGTGAACGGAATAACTGCAGTAGCTCTTGGTTTGTTTACCAGCCTGATACTTTGGCATTATAACTACATAAACATAGTACAGAAGAGGCGTATAGAAAAGCAGAACCTTCAACTTGAGCAGCTTGCATATTATGACAGTCTTACGGATTTGCCAAACAGAAGAATGTTTGACAAGCTTGTGGAACATGAGTTTTCCATGATGAGAAAGGAAGGCTATGAATCGGTTCTTGTGCTTATGGATATCGATGACTTCAAGACTGTAAATGATACCTATGGTCATCTTGCTGGAGATGATGTGCTTAGACAATTTGCAAAGCTTCTTAGGGAGAATCTCCGTGAGACTGATATTGTTGCCAGGTTTGGTGGTGAGGAATTCATAATTCTTATGCCATCTACAAACATTGAAGAAGGGTATGTGTTTACGGTAAACCTTAGGAAAAGAATTATGGAAGCGGAATTTGCTGTTGAATCAAAGGAGATAAAACTAACTTCAAGCTTTGGCATGTGCAAACTTACAAAGGGAAAAAATGAGAAACATTATTTCTGTTCTGCAGATAAAGCTCTGTATCGCGCCAAGCAAATGGGAAAGAACAGAGTGGTAGTTTGTGACAAAGTGGAATAGCAATTTCTGTTGACAAAATTTTTATACAGTGTTATATTACTTATGATTAGCACTCATTGTTGGTGAGTGCTAACAATATGGAAAGAAAGTGGGTGATGACATGAGCTATGAGGAACTTGATCAAAGAAAAATGCGTATACTGAAAGCTATAGTTGACGACTATATCCAAAGCATGGAGCCTGTTGGGTCAAGAACCATTGCTAAAAAATACGAAGTTGGCTTAAGTTCTGCAACTATCAGGAATGAGATGGCAGACCTTGAGGAAATGGGATATTTGTCGCAACCGTATTCTTCTGCGGGAAGAGTTCCATCTGACAAGGGCTACAGGATATATGTTGACCGTTTGATTGAGATTGATGAAAGCAAATTCAGCGAGTACAACAGACTGCTCAACTATTACGAGCAGGAAATCAACGAACTGGGCCAGATTGTTAAGGTATTGACAAAGTTGATATCGAATATTACCCAGTATACGTCCTTTTCGATGAAGTACAAGACCAAGAACTCGATAGTAAAGGCATGCCAGGTAGTACCTATTGAAAAAGGCCGCGCAATGGTTGTTGTACTTTTGGGCAATGACCTGGTTAGAAACAAGATACTTAACATAGATTACTCCAAAGAATTGGACACACTGGTCAAGCTGTCCAACATACTCGACAGGAAGCTGGCTGGATGCCGGGCTGAAGGTATAAGTGTAATAATTGTAAATGAGATAGTTAGAGAGTCCGGTATGGACAGACATTTGATTCTGCCAATAGTGGATGCCATTATTGATTGTTTGCAGCAGGCTGAGGAAGTGGAACTGTATACCGAAGGAGCTTCCAATTTGCTGATGCATCCTGAATTTTTTGATGTTAACAGGGCAAAAACAGTATTGGAAGTGGTTCATGACACGGATACTGTGGTTCAGCTTTTGAAAAAGTCAGCTGAAACTGGCGGACTTATGGTAAGAATAGGCCAGGAAAATGATTTTGATGAAATCAGCGACTGCTCAATAGTCACCGCTACTTTTAGAACCAATGATGTGGAACTTGGAACGATAGGGGTGCTGGGACCAACCAGAATGGACTACCAGAAAGTCATATCATCCCTTGAATATATTAGAAAGAAACTGAATCAAGAAATACCGCGGAGACTTGAAGGTTCTTGATGCAGTGATATAGATTATATTTTTCACAGGAGGGTATATAATGGCTGAGTATGTAAATATTAGTCCTGAATTGGAAAATGAAGATATTCAGGATATGGTGGAGGATGAAGTTTGCGATAATACCACATCCGTTGGGCAGGAAGAAGTAGCAGAGGAAATGGAGAAGGAAATGGAAACGGAAGATGAAGAAAAGACACAGCTTAAAAAGCAAATTGAGGACATGAATGCTTACTGCAGCGAGATGAAGGATAAAATGCTCAGAATGGCTGCAGAGTTTGACAACTACAAGAAGAGAACATCCAGGGAAATGGATAATATTTATACGGATGCAAAATGCGACACCGTAAAGAATATTTTGCCCGTAATTGACAACTTTGAAAGGGCTTTGGAAACAGGTGTGTGCGAAAGCTGCTCTTCTTACAAGCAGGGAGTCGAACTCATATACAAACAGCTTATGGATATTCTGTCTTCCATGGGTGTGGAAGAGATCAAGGCATTGGGTGAAAAGTTCAACCCGGACTTTCATAATGCGGTTATGCATGTGGAAGATGAGAATGCCAGTGCAAACGAGATTGTTGAGGTGTTTCAAAAGGGATACAAACTCAACGACAGAGTTATTCGCTACAGTATGGTAAAAGTTGCAAATTAGCATTGTTTAATGCATTTGATTATATAATTTGAATAAAATAGGTTATTAGGAGGAGATATTATGTCGAAAGTTATTGGAATTGACTTGGGAACTACTAACTCGTGCGTAGCTGTTATTGAAGGCGGCGAACCCGTCGTTATACCTAATCCAGAAGGAACCAGAACTACACCGTCCGTAGTGGCGTTTACCAAGGCTATAGAGGGAAAACCTGCCGAAAGGCTGGTTGGTGCTGCTGCAAAGAGGCAGGCCATAACAAACCCTGACAGAACCATTATGTCCATAAAGCGCGACATGGGTACTGACAGGAGAATTACCATAGATGATAAAAGATATACTCCACCAGAGATTTCTGCCATGATTCTTCAGAAACTCAAGGCAGATGCGGAAGCATATCTTGGTGAAAAGGTAACAAAGGCAGTTATTACTGTACCTGCATACTTCAGCGACGCTCAAAGACAGGCAACAAAGGATGCTGGCCGTATAGCGGGTCTTGAGGTGTTAAGAATCATAAACGAGCCAACTGCTGCGGCTCTTGCATATGGTCTTGACAAGGAACATGAGCAGAAAATACTTGTTTATGACCTTGGTGGAGGTACCTTTGACGTATCCATCCTTGAGATAGGCGATGGAGTGTTTGAAGTTCTTGCTACCAGCGGAAACAACCGTCTTGGTGGAGATGACTTTGACCAGAAGATTATTGACTACCTTATTGACCTGTTCAAGAAGGATCAGGGCATTGACCTGTCAAAAGACAGAATGGCAATGCAGAGAATAAAGGAAGCTGCTGAAAAGGCCAAAATTGAGCTTTCCGGCATGACAACCACTGAGATAAACCTGCCATACATTACTGCTGACGCTACCGGTCCAAAGCATATGAACTATACATTGACCAGGGCTAAATTTGATGAGCTGACATCAGACCTGGTGGAGAAGACCATGGAGCCAACAAGGCAGGCAATGAAGGATGCGGGACTGACTCCGGATGATATCAGCAAGGTGCTTTTGGTTGGCGGTTCCACTCGTATTCCTGCAGTTCAGGAAGCCATAAGAAAGTATCTTGGCAAAGAGCCTTTCAAGGCAATTAATCCTGACGAGTGCGTTGCTATCGGAGCTGCAATTCAGGCAGGTGTTCTGACAGGTGAAGTCAAGGATCTGCTTCTCCTTGATGTTACACCACTTTCACTTGGTATTGAGACCCTTGGCGGCGTATTTACCAAACTTATTGAAAGAAATACAACAATTCCTACAAGAAAGAGCCAGATTTTCTCAACTGCTGCAGACAACCAGACCAGTGTTGAAATTCATGTTCTGCAGGGTGAAAGAGAACTTGCCAAGTACAACAAGACCCTTGGCAGATTCCAGCTCTCTGGTATAATGCCAGCACCACGAGGAGTGCCTCAGATTGAGGTTACATTTGACATAGATGCCAATGGTATAGTAAACGTATCGGCAAAAGACATGGGCACTGGTGCCGAGCAGAAGATTACCATAACCGCTTCTTCCAACATGACTGAGGAAGAGATTCAAAGAGCGGTCAAGGAAGCGGAGGAGTATGCTGCTCAGGACAAGGAATTGAAAGAAAGAATTGATGCGAAGAACAACGCCGACAACCTTGTATATCAGTCAGAAAAAATACTGAAAGACATGGGTGACAAACTCGATCATAATGACAAGAGCAACATTGAAAAGGAAATTGAGAATGTCAAAAATGCAATGGCTACTGACAAGACTGAAGAGATAAAGGCGGCAACTGAAAAGCTGCAGCAGGCGTTTTATGCAGTATCTGAAAAGATATACAGACAAACAGCAAATCCACAAGAGGGTGCTGCAGAGGCCAACAATACCAAGTCTGATGAGAATGTTTACGATGCTGAATACAAAGTAGTTGACGAAGACGAGGAAGATAACAAATAACTTGTTAAGTTGTTTTTGAAGCAAGCGTAATGTATAATATATCTTTGCCGCCAGGATTTGGTGGCAAAGATATTGTTGTGTTTGACAAGGACACTCAAAAAGGGAGATATGGATGAGCGAAAAACGAGATTACTACGAGGTGCTGGGCGTAAGCAGGGATGCCAGCACTGATGAAATAAAAAAAGCATATAGGAAACTTGCAAAGAAGTACCATCCGGACGTAAATCCTGATAACAAGGAAGCGGAGGCAAAGTTCAAGGAAGTCACCGAAGCCTACGAAGTTTTGTCCGACCCTGAAAAGAGGGCTCAGTATGACAGGTTTGGTCATGCTGCTTTCGATCCCAACGGTGCCGGAGCCGGCGGTTTTGAAGGCTTTGGAGGTTTTGGTGGTCTTGATGACATTTTTGACTTTTTTGGAATGGGATTTGGTTCCAGACAGTCAAGAGGACCTGTCAAAGGTGCCGACATTAGAATGCAAATGACCATAACTTTTGAAGAGGCTGCCTTTGGAACCGAGAAGGATGTTACTGTCAACAAGTACGTAAACTGCAGTGCATGCGAAGGAACCGGTTCAAAATCCAAATCCACCAGCACTTGTTCGACCTGTGGAGGCTCGGGAGAGGTAAGAATCAAGCAGGCGACTCCTTTTGGTTCGTTTGTCAATGTCCGGACCTGCCACAAGTGCGGAGGTACCGGCAAGACCGTTACAGACCCCTGCACTGTTTGTTCCGGTAACGGCAAAGTGAGAAAGAATGTCACAATTAAGGTGACGATACCTGCCGGAATAGACAACGGCCAGGCAATATCCATATCCGGCCAGGGTGAGCCAGGTTCCAGAGGAGGCCCGCCAGGTGACTTGATCATTTCAATCAGGGTACAGAGACACAATCTTCTAAGAAGAGAAGGTTTTGATGTTTACCTGGATGTTACTATCGACATGATACAGGCTGCTTTGGGAGATGTAATTGTGGTCGATACCCTGGATGGAAAGGTTGAGCTTACGATTCCAGAAGGCACTCAACCAGGAGTTTCGTTCAAGCTTAAAGGAAAGGGTATACCAAAGCTTCATTCATCCGGTCGTGGAGACCAGATTGTAAGGGTTTCGGTATCTATTCCAAAGAAGCTAAATGAAACTCAGAAGGATCTCCTGAGACAGCTTCAGGCTTCCATATCAGAAAACAGTTCCAATGGGAGAAAATCTTTTTTTGGTCGTAAAAAGTAGGAATAAGGGTTGAAATAAAATATGGATGTAGTATAATCACCCTGTGAGAAATAAATGGGGTGTGATCACAGGCATGATTGAAAGAGAAAGAATATAATCTGTTTTGCAGTTGTATGTCTTTCTCTTTTTATTTTTTTACGGAGGTGTAATATGAAACTTATTGCAAAATGGGATGCAAACAAGAATAACAACACAATAACATTTGAAAATGTGGATTTTGGAGAAGGAAAAAGAGGCATCACCCTGAATTACAGAACCAGAATGGGAACCGGTACTCTGGACATTTTGGTAGACAATGAAATTATAGCTGTTAGTGCATTTACAAGCACTGCCCAGGACAAGGAGCTTGAGGATACCAAAATGGAGATTCCTCTTGTCAAAGGTGTACACAACTTGACCTTTGTATGCAATGGCTGGGGATACTTTGACTCTTTTGAGTTTACCGAGGAGAGCCCTTTTGATGTAGAGGAAACGAGTTGTGTAGTGGAGGAAAGAAACACTTACACGGATCTGATGGTGGCTACAGACATGCTGGGCAGAAAGGTTCCTGAAGCAGGCGAGGTAAGGGAGAAAAGAGAGAAGTTTGTCGGTGTTTTCTATTGGACCTGGAGATGCATGGATATTTATGCAAATCCAAGGAATCTGACACAGATACTTAAAGAGCATCCTGAAGCCGAATATGACATCAACCATCCAATATGGACCAATAACGATATGGTTCACTGGAACGAGCCCTTCTATGGTTTTTACAGGAATGACGACCCTTATGTGCTTAGAAAGCATGCCCAGTATTTTGCGGATGCGGGTGTGGACTGCATCATATTTGACTGTACAAACGGATCGTTTCTGTGGAGGCCATCCTACATGCCACTTTTGGAGGAATTTGAAAAGGCAAGAAGAGACGGCATAAAGGTGCCAAAAGTTGCGTTTCTTATGAACTTTGCTCCAATGGAGAGTACCTTGAACATGCTGAGGTCACTGTATCAGGACTTGTACAAACCTGGAAAGTACAAGGATTTGTGGTTCTATTGGAAAGGCAAGCCTCTTGTTATGGCATATCCTGAGTCAATACCGCAAGAAGGAAAATGCGAGTATGACACAAAGATTTTGAATGAGATTAGGAAGTTCTTTACATTCAGACCAGGACAGCCAGGTTACGGACGTGGACCGCAGAGGAATGACGACTGGGCATGGCTGGAGATAGCTCCTCTGCATGGATATGTAAAACAGGAGGATGGAACATATGAGATGTGTGCCGTAGGTGTTGCTCAGAATGCAAATGATGAAAGAATATGCACCCATTTCAACGACAAGAACACCTATGGAAGAAGCTATACCTTGAAAGACAGGTTCTCAAAGCTTGCTGAGGATTCGTACAAGTACGGCTACAACCTGCAAGAACAGTGGGATTATGCTATGGAAATCGATCCTGAGTTTGTGTTTGTGACAGGGTGGAATGAATGGAACATGGGCAAGTTCCCCGGACCACCATGGGTTCTGGATCTAAACAGCACCCAGATAGCTTTTGTTGACCAGTATGACAGGGAACACAGTCGTGATATTGAGCCTGACATTGATGGTTATCTGGATACGTACTATCTTTTGCTGGCTGCCAATATCAGAAGGTTCAAGGGCCTTGAACCTGCGGACAGAAAGCCCTCTGTCAAAACCATAGATATTATGAATTTTGACGACTGGAAGGATGTAAAGCCTGAATACGTTGCTCACAAGGGCACTGCAAGCAAGAGGGATTATCCTGGTATTGGAGATACCTATTACAAGATCGATACGGGAAGAAATGATTTTGTACTTGCCAAGGTGGCCAAAGATGACAGCAATTACTACTTCTATGCAGAGTGCTCAAACAACATTACTCCTGATACTGATGAGAACTGGATGTGCCTTTTGATTGACAAGGACCGCTCAAAAGAAACCGGATGGGAAGGTTATGACATTCTTGTTTCAGCGGACAAGATCAAGGTATACAAGGACGGTGAGTGGGTTGTACAAGGCACATGCAGGTATTCGGTACAAGGTAACAAGATGTGCTATGTACTTCCAAAAGATCTGGTTGGTGATGGAAGTTTCGAGTTCAAATGGTCGGACAACATAACTTTTGATGACATAATGAATTTCTACAAACACGGAGACTGTGCACCCTTTGGCAGATTCAATTACGTGTGCGGATAATTTAAAACCCCGCGTTATGCCAATGTCATTAACTTAAGAGATCGCAATACATGTTTTGTTGCGATCTCTTAGTTTATTTCAAATCTTAAATTAACTGGCACGGTATTTTATTGATCCTTCTAATACACTTTATCTTTGTCTTGT
>JAAYLF010000331.1 GCA_012522035.1 Clostridiaceae bacterium | reverse complement strand
ACCTTGTTGGTTATATCCTCAAGGAATGCATGTATTCTTGTCGGGAAAGTCGAGTTGAAATCGGTAATGCCGGTATTCATGACAACGGGTGGTTTTGGTGCTTCACCCTTTCTTGGTGCTTCCCAGAAAGTAAGTTTTTCCACGCAGTTTTCAATGCAGAAAGTTCCCTTCGTTCCTGCCATTTCAAAGCTCCACCATCCGCCAAGACCAAACATGGCGTCTCCTCTTTGTGACAAAAGGTATCCGACAGAACCATTCTCAAACCTGACATGTATCGAATTTATAGACAACATTAAATCATCCGCACTCTTTCTTACACCTGGCTTGTTCAAAAAAGCCTGCACATGGGTAATTTCACCGCAGAAATATCTCATTACTGAAAACGGATGCGCCAAAAACGCCTTCACATGGGAATATGGTCTCTGCCATCTGGGAGAAGCCACACCGCCGTAAACCTCCTCCCCGCCATTAAAGCCCACCTTGTGCAGACAGTATACAGGCTCTCCCACTTTGCCTTCCTTGATATACTGCATTGCCTTGTCCGCAGGCTGGGTGAAATAGTGGTTCAGGTTGCATCCCAGGTAAACATTTTTCCGTCTTGCCAGTTCAACCATTTCTCTTGCTTCTCTTACATCGTTTGATATGGGCTTTTCCACAAGAACATTGTATCCCAAATCCAATGCGTACATTGTTGGCTCATAGTGCCATGAACCATTTTCATATCCTGATGTGGTAACATCCACAATGTCAATATCAGGTCTGTCCTTTAGCATATCCTGTATCGAGTAATATGCCTTTACACCCCATCTTTCAGCAGCACTGTCCGCCTTTTCCTTGACTATGTCGCAAACCGCAACAAGTTCTGCCAGTTCATCGTTTACGTAGCAGCTTGCATGAACATTTCCTATGCCGCCCATACCTACAATACCTACTTTTAGCGCCATACTAAACCTCCTATTCTGTAATGCTTCTAACCTTTACAGGCTGATTCAATTCCAACGATTTAATAGCAGCGTGAATAACACGACTGGCTTCAAGACCTGCCTCACCACTGCCGTCAATATCTTCAGGTTTTGCCCCCTCATATATCTGATTTACAAACGATCCGATTCTGTCCTTAAACGTATCAAAGAAACTTTCAAAACCTCCAAATACAGGATTTGTATACACTTCCTTTAGTGGATTGCCGGCAGGATACAAAACAGCTTCCCGCCACATGTCCTCAAAAACAAGCCTTCCCTTGACCCCTGCCACTTCGCATCTTTCCATTGGGTGTCCCCTTTCAATATCATAGGAACTTGTAAGATGTCCTACCGCACCGTTGGCAAACCTGATATTGATGGAAGCAGTGGACCAGATGGTTCTTCCAGGAGCTTTCATTGCATAGCAGTGGACTTCATCAATATCTCCGCAGAAATATCTCATGATATCCACACTGTGCGGATTCAGTGCCTTCAAATGATAGTAGGGAGACTCAAAATCCTGAGGTTTTCCTATCCACAAGGCCATGTTGCAGAAAAGAAGGTCTCCAATTTTTCCTTCTTCCTGCCATTTCTTTGCCTGTCTTGCCGCAGGCGTGAACCGGTGGTTCAGGTTTACACCCAGACACAGGCCCTTCTCTTTTGCAGTCTCAACCATTATCTGGCCATGCTTTATGCTGTTTGATATGGGTTTTTCACACAGAACATGACTTCCGTGCTCAAGAGCTGTAATGCAGGGCTCAAAGTGATCGGAACTATACTCATACCCTCCCGTGCATATGCTGGTTATGTCAGGTTCAAGCTCCTTGAGCATGGTGTCACAGTTCAAGTAGTACGGAACATTGAATCTCTTTCCTCCATTGATTGCCCTTTCGGGAATTATGTCGCAAACGCCCACCAGTTCCACATTTGGCAGTTTTGTATAGCATTCCGAGTGTATGTTTCCTATAGGTCCCATCCCTATTACGCAGGCGCGTAACTTTTTCTTCATCATTTACTACCTTCTT